>DASVBQ010000394.1:0-5025 GCA_036375795.1 Actinomycetes bacterium | reverse complement strand
GAACGGCTCGTCGCGCTGGTCGACCGCCACACGGACCGCGCAGGGCAGCCCGAGCGCGTCAGCCGTCTCGAGGGCCACCAGGTCCGCCCCGCGGACGACGTACACGCAGGTGGGGTGCACGCCGACGACCCGGCCGGGTGCGGCGGGCCCGGCCACCAGGTCTCCGACCGCCGTCGACGCGGCGCCGGCGAGAGTCCTCATGGGTCGGACCGTAACGCTTCCGCACGGGTCGCGGCCGCCTTGTCGGACGTCCACAAACCGGGGACCGGCGGAACTGTTCAGAAAGACGTGCCGCACCTCCCACCGTTCGCGCTTCGATTACGCCACTCTGTGCAGTCGAGTGACGTGGGTCACTCGAGGCGCAGGTGACGAGGAGGCCACCATGGCGTTCAGCTGGAAGGTCGTGTACGGCGGCAAGACGCCGCCCCCGGGGGAAGTCGTCAAACCGGACGAGCGGCTGTCCTGGGGGAGAACGGCCGGGCTGGGTGCCCAGCACGTCATCGCCATGTTCGGCGCGACGTTCGTGTTCCCGATCGTGATGGGTCTGGACCCGAACCTCGCGATCATGATGTCCGGCGTCGCGACGATCCTGTTCCTGCTCATCACGCAGGACCGGGTGCCGAGCTACCTGGGCACCAGCGCGTCGTTCGTCGGCGGTGTGTTCGCGATCCGAGAGATCCAGGGCGCCGGCGACTCGCTCGTCACCGGCTCGATCATGGTCGCCGGCCTGGTCCTGGCGGCGGTCGGCATCGCGATCAACGTCCTGGGCATCCGGGTGATCCACCAGATCTTCCCGCCGGCCGTCACCGGCGGCGTCGTGATGCTGATCGGATTCGGCCTGGCGTTCGTGGTGGCCGACGTCTACTGGAACCAGGACCGCTGGGTCGCGCTGATCACGATGACCGCCTTGTTCCTGATGACGGTGCTGTTGCGCGGCTTCTGGAGCCGCATCGCCGTCCTGCTGGCGCTGGTCTTCGGCTTCGCACTCTCCTGGGTCCTCGACAAGACCATCGGCGACATCACCTCGGTGCTCGGTGGCGCCACCGAGGCGACCGAGCACCCGCGGGTCAACTTCGACCCGGTGGAGGCCGCCGACTGGATCGGCTTCCCGGACCTCACCTCGCCCGACTTCAAGTTCTCCGCGATCATCCTGGTCTTGCCGGCCGTCATCGCGCTCATCGCGGAGAACACCGGGCACGTCAAGGCGGTCGGCGAGATGACCAAGACCGATCTCGACCCGATGATCGGCCGAGCGATCTTCGCCGACGGCGTCGGTACCGCCGTGTCGTCGTCGGTCGGTGGCTCGCCGACCACGACGTACGCCGAGAACATCGGCGTCATGGCGGCGACCCGGATCTATTCGACAGCTGCGTACTACGTGGCCGGCCTCGTCGCGATCCTCTTCGGCCTGTGCCCGAAGTTCGGCGCCCTGGTCGCGGCGACCCCTGGCGGCGTGCTGGGCGGCATCACCGTCGTGCTCTACGGCATGATCGGCCTGCTCGGCGCCAAGATCTGGATCGAGAACCGCGTCGACTTCGCCAACCCGATCAACCTGGTGCCCATCGGCGCCGGCATCATCCTGGCCATCGGCCCGGTCGGGCACCAGATCACCGACGACTTCACCCTCGAGGGGATCGCACTCGGCACGATCGTCCTGCTTGGCGGCTACCACCTGCTCCGCTGGCTGGCCCCCGCGCACATGCGTGAGTCGCTCGAGCACCACGCGGCGTACGAGGAGGGAACCGCGATCGCGGTGGGTCACACCGGCGTGCACCACGACGTGTACGAGGACGAGGCCTCGCTCGGCGAGGCCGGGTTCGAGCACGGGGCCGCCGGCGACCCGACCCCGCCGACACCTCGCCAGGACGGCACCGAGAGGAAGCCCGGCCAGTAGCCGACGTGCCCACCCCGCACGAAACGATCACGCGGGCGTGGTTGTCCACCCTTGACCTGGCGGATCCGGCGCTGTCCGAGGGCGACGACTACGCTCGCGTGATCCTTTCCGGTGAGAGAGGATCCGTGTCGTGAAGCCGTCGCCGTTCGACTACAACGCGCCGGAGTCGCTCGAGGAGGCGCTCTCGGTGCTGGCCCGCGTGGGCGGCGACGGCAAGGTGCTGGCGGGCGGGCAGAGCCTGCTGCCCATCCTCAACATGCGGCTCGCCGCGCCGGCGCACATCGTGGACATCAACCGGGTCGCCGAGCTGGCATACGTCCGGGTCGAGCCCGACGCGGTGCACGTGGGGGCGCTGGCCCGGCACGCCGACGTGGAGCGTGACGAGGCGGCCCACGGCGCGCTGCCCCTGCTGCGCCAGGCGCTGCAGCTGGTTGCGCACCCGGTGATCCGCAACCGCGGCACCACCGTCGGGTCACTCGCCCATGCCGACCCGAGCGGCGAGATGACAGCGGTGCTCGCGCTCACCGGCGGCAGCGTGACCGCAGCGCGGCAGGGGGCAACCCGTGAGATCGCCGCGGCGGACTTCTTCGCCGGCCCGCTGGAGTCCAGCCTCGAACCCGGCGAGCTCGCGGTCTCGGCCCGGTTCCCCCGGTTCCCGGGCCGTACCGGGACCGCGTTCGTCGAGGTCGCCCGTCGGCACGGCGACTACGCGGTCTGCGGGCTGGCCGCGGCGGTGACCCTCGACGCGTCGGGGGCGGTCGAGTCGGCCCGAGCCGCGTACATCTCGATGGCTCCCACCCCCTTGGTGCTCGACCTCACCGAGGCGGTCACCGGACGCACCCCCGCCGCGGCCGACTGGTCGGCGGCGGGGGAGGTGGCCGGGGGACAGGTCGAACCTGAGGCCGACATCCACGCCAGCGTGGACTACCGACGGCACCTGGCCCGGGTGCTCACCGCGCGCGCTCTCGCCGAAGCCGCAGGGCGGGCCGCATGAGCGCGGACCAGGGTGAGGTCCTGCACGCCGTGCGGCTACGGGTGAACGGCGTGTGGCACGAGGCGGAGGTGCCGGCCCGGCGGCTGCTCAGCGATTTCCTCCGCCACGACCTGCGGCTCACCGGAACCCACGTCGGCTGCGAGCACGGGGTGTGCGGTGCGTGCACCGTGCTGCTCGACGGGCAGCCGGTCCGCTCGTGCCTGATGCTCGCCGTCGGCGCCCGCGACCACCAGGTGACGACGGTCGAGGGGCTCGGCACCGCGGACGACATGCATCCGGTGCAGCGCGCCTTCCGGGAGTGCCACGGGCTGCAGTGCGGGTTCTGCACGCCCGGCTTCCTCACGACGGTGGCGGCCTTCCTCGACGAGAACCCGTCCCCCAGCGAGGTGGAGGCGCGCGAGGCGGTCAGTGGCAACCTGTGCCGCTGCACCGGCTACCAGAACATCGTCGCCAGCGTCCTGCGTGCCGCCGAGATCACGAGGGACGAGTCGTGACGACCAAGCTGTTCGGCGAACCGGTCCAGCGCGTCGAGGACGCGAAGCTCGTCACCGGCACTGCCCACTTCCTCGACGACCTCGGCCAGGACGCGCTGGGCGTCGCCTTCGTTCGCAGCCCGCACGCCCACGCACGTGTCGTCGACATCGACGCGACCGGCGCGCTCGACGTCGAAGCTCTCGTGGCCGTCTACACCTACGACGACCTGCTCAGCGCCGACGAGACCGAGGCCAGCGCTGTGGCGCAGCCGCTGCCGCTGCTCATCCCGCACCCGGCGCTGCACGCCCCGCGGACCGGTTTCGCCCTGGCCCGGGACGAGGTCAACCACGTCGGCGAGCCGATCGTGATGGTCGTCGCCCGCGACCGCTACGCGGCAGAGGACGCTGCGGAGCGGATCGTGGTGACCTACGACTTCCTGCCGCCCGTCGTCGGTGTCGACGTGGCGCGCCGGGCCGACCGGCTGGTGCACGCGGACGTCCCCGACAACGTCTCGGCGCACATGCTGCAGGTGGTCGGTGACGTCGACGCGGCGATGGCCGCGGCGCCGCACCGGCTGACTCTCGACCTCGACGTGGAGCGCAGCGCCTCCATGCCGATGGAGGGCAAGGGGGTGTACGCCCGGTGGGACCCCGCGGACGGTTCCATGCGTGTCTACTCGTCCACGCAGACCTCGACCAGCGTGCGGGCCGCGGTCGCCGCGAAGCTCGGCCTGCCCGCGGGCAAGGTGGAGTGCGTCGCACCGATGGTCGGCGGCGGGTTCGGCGTGAAGATCGTGCATCCGTGGCCCGAGGAGGTCCTCGTGCCGTGGGCCGCGAAACGGCTCGGCCGAGAGGTCAAGTGGGTCGAGGACCGGCGCGAGCACTTCGTGTCGTCGGCGCACGAGCGTGGTCAGATCCAGCACGTGGAGGTCGGCTTCGACGACGAGGGGCGCCTGCTCGGGCTCGACGTGAAGTTCTGGCACGACAACGGCGCCTACACGCCGTACGGAATCATCGTGCCCATCATCACCTCGACCCAGCTGCTCGGCCCGTACAAGCCGGGCGCCTACCGGTGTGAGTGGTGGTCCCTCTACACCAACACGGTCATCGTGACCCCCTACCGTGGCGCCGGCCGGCCGCAGGGTGTGTACGCGATGGAGCGCACGATGGACGCGATCGCGGACCGGCTCGGGCTCGACCGCGCCGAGGTGCGCGAGCGCAACTTCATCCAGCCCGACGAGATGCCCTACGACCACGGCCTGATCTTCCAGGACGGGCGCCCGCTCATCTACGACTCCGGCGACTTCCCGGCCTCGCTGGAGAAGCTGAAGAAGCTCGTCGACTGGGACGCCACGTTGGAGATGGCCGCCACGGCGCGGGCCGAGGGCCGGCGGGTCGGTGTCGGCCTCGCCTGCTACGTCGAGGGCACCGGCGTCGGGCCCTACGAGGGGGCGCACGTCGTCGTCGAGACCTCCGGCAAGGTCAAGGTCGCGACCGGCCTCACCACGCAGGGACAAGGCCACTTCACCGCGTTCGCCCAGATCGCCGCCGACGAGCTCGGTGTGCCGCTGGACGACGTCGAGGTCGTCACCGGCGACACCCGGCGCTTCGGCTACGCGGTCGGGACGTTCGCCTCCAGGTCCGCGGTGATGAGCGGCAACGCC
>DASVBQ010000378.1:0-15483 GCA_036375795.1 Actinomycetes bacterium | reverse complement strand
CGGTCGTCGACCTGCGCGCCGCCACGGACCCGGAGAACACCGGTGACGTCCTCGTGCTGCAGACGCCGGAGGGTGCGCTCGGCCTGGCCGTCGACCGCGTGCTGGCGGTGCTGGCTCCCAACGACCTCGTCCCGGTCGAGGAGCGCATCGGCCACGGGCTGCCGGCGTACGTCCTCGAGGTCCGTCAGGACGCGACGGGTCAGCCGGTGTTCGTCGTGTCGCTGACGGCCCTCGCGGGCCTCGTCCCGGCCTGAGCGGCCGCATCACGACCTTCTCCGCGGCGCGCATGACGTTCGCCTCTGCCCCTGCGCACCTGGCGGGCGGACGGTGAAAGCGTAGGTGTGGTGTGCCCTCCGGAGGAAGGAGGAGCCATGACAGTCGTAGCCCCCAAGAACGCGCCGAACCGCGCCGGCCTCGTGGAGAGTCCGAGCAGTCCGCTGTTCAGGCTCGGGGTGATCGGGGTCGCCGGCATCTGGTTGGCCGTGTTGGTCATCAGCATCTTCTCGCCCGACATGGTCACCGGCAGTGAGCAGGAGCACGTGCCGATCGCCGCGATCCTGACCTGGATCTGGGGCCTGATCGCCACGCGTTCGCTCGTGACGGCGCTGGCGGCCCAGCGAGACAGGCCCGAGAACGTCGCCGACCTCCGCTGGCTCGTGGGCGGGATCCTGGCGGTCTGGCTCGTCGCCGCTGTCGTCTCCGTGTTCGCCCCGGTCAACGTGACCGGTGCCGACCCGACCAAGATGCCCGTCGGCGCGATCCTCGCGCCGATCGCCGCGATGGTGCTCACGACGACGGCGTGCCAGTTGTTCGCGACCCTGCGCGATGGGTCGAAGGCCAAGGCGATCGAGGCACCCCGCTGACCGAGTCTGCCTCGGCGCGGCGCACTCTCAGACGTAGCGCTCGAGGATCGACGACTCGGCCAGGCGGGACAGCCCCTCGCGGATGCTGCGCGCCCTCGCCTCGCCGACGCCGTCGACCGTCAGCAGGTCGTCGATGCTCGCCGCGAGGAGCTTCTGCAGGCTGCCGAAGTGGTCGACGAGCCGGTCGACCACGGTGCCGGGCAGCCGGGGGACCCGGGCGAGCAGCCGGTAGCCGCGCGGGCTGACTGCGGCGTCGAGTCCCTCGCCACCGCTGAAGCCGAGGGCGCGGGCGACCGCCGCGAGGTCGAGCAACTCGAGGGAGTCGAGCTGGTCCAGCTCGGCCATGACGTCGGCGACGGTGCGCGCCCTGCGTCCGCTGGGCGTCGGGAGGTAGTCGCGGGCGATCAGCTCGCGGTCCGGCTCGACGCCGGCGATCAGCTCGTCGAGCTGCAGGGTGAGCAGCCGGCCGTCGGTGCCCAGCTCGACGACGTACGACTCGATCTCGCCCGCGATGCGGCGCACCATCTCCAGGCGCTGGGCGACCGCGGAGACGTCCCGGACGGTGACCAGGTCCTCGATCTCCAGGGCGGACAGCGTGCCGGACACCTCGTCCAGGCGCAGCTTGTAGCGCTCCAGCGTGGCCAGGGCCTGGTTGGCCCGCGACAGGATCTGGGTGGAGGCCTCGAGGACGTACCGCGAGCCGTCGGCGTAGATCGCGATGATGCTCATGGACTGGCTGACCGAGATGACCGGCAGGCCGGTCTCCTTGTTGACCCGGTCGGCCGTGCGGTGACGGGTGCCGGACTCGTCGGTCGGGATCGACGGGTCGGGGACCAGCTGGACCGCGGCGCGCAGGATCTTGGTGCAGTCGCGGTCGACGACGATCGCGCCGTCCATCTTGGCCAGCTCGCGCAGCCGGGTGGAGCTGAACTCGACGTCGAGGACGAAGCCGCCCGTGCACAGCGCCTCGACCACCTTGTCGAAGCCGAGGACGATGAGCGCCCCGGTGCCGCCCCGCAGGATCCGCTCGAGGCCGTCCCGGAGGGCGGTGCCAGGCGCGACGGCCGCGAGAGTGGCGCGTAGCGAGTCGTCGAACCGCTCGGTGCCTGCCAACAGCTCTCCTGCTCGTCCCCCGGCCGACCTGCCTGCCGGCCCGCCGTCCTGTCGGACCGGTGCCCGGCCTCGATCGCGGCGCAGTCTAACCGCGCGGCGCGTCGTCGGGGGGTACGTCACCAGGTCACGAGATGGACACGCTTGGCCGCGCTCGGCCCTCAGATCCGGCGGCTCGCGAACGGGATGACCTCGGCGCCGGGGAATGCGATGCGCAGCGCACGGCCGAGGTCGCTCACCTCGATCGCCTCGATGCCCGCCGGCACCCGACCGGGGTCGGGCGGGACGAGCGCGTGGGTGAAGCCGAGCCGGGCGGCCTCCGCGAGCCGACGGGCGGTGCCGGTCACCCGTCTGATCTCGCCGGCCAGACCCACTTCGCCGACGGCGACCAGCCCGGTGGCGAGCGGGTCGTTCTGCGCCGCCCCGGCGACCGCGAGCGCCACCGCGAGGTCGGTTGCCGGCTCGGTCAGGCGCACCCCGCCGACCGTGGCGGCGTAGACGTCGGCGGCGGCCACGTTGACCTTGGCCCGTCGCTGCAGCACTGCGAGCACCATGGCGACCCGGCCGCCGTCCAGGCCGCTGGTGGTGCGGCGCGGGCTGGACAGCGGTGACGGCGCGACCAGGGCCTGCACCTCGGCGACGAGCGGCCGCTTGCCCTCGACCGTGACCGTCACGCAGGTGCCGGGGACCGCCTCCCGTTGCTGCGACAGGAACAGCCCGCTCGGGTCCGGCAGCCCTGCGATGCCCTCGTCGGACAGGTCGAAGCAGCCCACCTCGTCGGACGGGCCGTACCGGTTCTTGACGCCGCGGACCATCCGCAGCCTGCTGTGCCGGTCGCCCTCGAAGTGCAGCACGACGTCGACGAGGTGCTCGAGCAGCCGGGGGCCGGCGATCGAGCCGTCCTTGGTCACGTGGCCCACGAGGACCGTGGCGATGCCGCGCGCCTTGGCGACCCGGATGAGGGCGGCCGCGACCTCGCGGACCTGGCTGACGTTGCCCGGTGACCCGTCGACCTCGGCGCTGGCGACGGTCTGCACCGAGTCGACGACGAGCAGGGCCGGCTGCACCGCGTCGATGTGCCCGAGCACGGCCGCCAGGTCGGTCTCGGCGGCCAGCAGCAGGGCGTCGCGCAGGGCGCCGATGCGGTCGGCCCGCAGCCGGACCTGGGCCGCGGACTCCTCACCCGTGACGTAGAGCGCCCGGCCGCGCTCGGCGAACCGGGCGGCCACGTCGAGCAGCAGGGTCGACTTGCCCACCCCGGGCTCGCCGGCCAGCAGCACCACCGCGCCGGGGACCAGGCCGCCGCCGAGCACCCGGTCGAGCTCCTCGACGCCGGTCGGCACCGCCCGGGCCGACTCGACGTCGACCTCGGCGATCGGCCGGGCGGCCGCGCTGACCGGGCCGGCCGTCGTCGTCCGCACGGTCGGGGCGGACACGTCGTCGACCGTGCCCCACGACTGGCACTCGCCGCACCGGCCGACCCACTTGGTCGTGGCCCAGCCGCACTCGGCGCAGCGGAAGGCGGGGCGTTCGCGGGTCGCGGTCCTGGCCATGCCGCGAGAGTAGGTGCCCCGTCGGACACGTCCCGGGCGCCTCGCCGCGACCCAGCCCTCGGGAATCGTGGTCGACCGCGTCAGTCGCGGGGGCGGAAGGACTCCTCCGCCATGCCCTCCCGGAAGAAGTCCTCACCGAGGCCGGCGACGAGCGGCTCCACCTGGCTGGTCATCGACCGGATCGCCCGCAGCTTCGTGTCCAGCAGCTCGTCCCGCAGCTCGACGTGTACGAGCATCTCGTCCGGAGCGTGCGCCGGCGGCTCGACGCCCATGTACACGTTGAACTCGTCCAGCCGCGGCTTGAACCGCGCCACCCACTCCGGCGTGTTGGTGGCGTAGCCGAGCACCGCACCAGGCTTGGCCACGGCGTCGAACGCTGCGGTCGCCCAGCGGCTCGCGGCCTTGTGGTCGTCGTGGCCGGTCATGCCGTCCGGTCCGAAGGTCAGCACGGTGTCCGGCGCCACCTCGGCCATGATGGCGGTGACCCGGCGTACCGCCTCGTCCTGGTCCACGTCGGCGCACCCGCCGTCGGGGTAGTCCAGCCAGTGGTGCTCGGTGACCCCGAGGACCGCCAGTGCCGTCTCCATCTCCTTGCTGCGCACGGCCGCCAGCTGCGCGCCGCTGGGCCAGCGCTCCTCGTCGGGAGAGCCGAGCTCGCCCCGGGTCGCGGTGATGCAGACGACCCGGTCGCCGGCTCGCACCGCCCGGGCCATCAGCCCGCCGCAGAGATAGGTCTCGTCGTCCGGGTGCGCCCAGACCCCGAGGATCGTGCCGAGTGGGTTGTCGCCAGCCATGGGCGCGAACCTAGCCGTGCCGCCGGTGTCCGAACATGGCTCACCTGCACGTGTTTCCCGGACATCGGAGGCGGATCCGGTCACTTCTGCGCCGGGAAACCTCTCCGATCATGGAGAAGTCGGCGTGCCGCGTAGGTCAGCGGGTTGCCGATCGCGACGTCCGATCGCCGCCAGAATGCGGGCTCGTCGCCCGTGATCCTTGATGCATGACATCGACCCTCACCCGCGACTTCCTGATCCGTGCCCTGCCCGCCGACGTGCTGGACCGGGCCCGAACCGGCTGGTCCGACGCGTCAGGCAGCCCGGCCGAGCACGTCACGGCCTCCGGTGGCGAGCCGCTGCGGTGCTGCCTGCGCGACGCCCGGCCGGGCGAGGACCTCGTCCTGTTCGCGTACGCGCCGCCCGACACCGCCGGTCCCTACCAGGAGGTCGGCCCGGTCTTCGCCCACGCGGAGCCCTGCCGCGGCTACGCGGGGACCGACCGCTACCCGCCGGAGTGGCTCGGTCGCCCTCAGGTGCTGCGCGCGTACGACAGCCGCGGCCGGATCCACGAGGCGACGCGGGTGCACGACGGGCTCGACCCCGAGGCGGAGATCGCCGAGGTGCTCGGCCGGCCCGGCGTGGTGGCGGTGCACAGCCGCAACGTCGCGTACGGCTGCTTCATGTTCGCGGTGACCCGCCGGCCAGCCGGATGAGCTCGAGCAGCGCCGGGACCCAGTGGCCGCCGTAACGCTCCTGCAGGTCCGGTCGTCGCCAGTCCTCGCCGGTGACGATGCCGCGGCAGTGGTCGCTGCCGCATCGGCACGTCACGACGAAGCCCGGGTCGGCGGTCTGCGTCGCATAGTCGACGGTGACCTCGTCGCCCGTCGCGATGTCCCGCCGGGCGGTGAGGGTGTACGCGTCGGCGTGCCAGAGCGTCGGGTCGCACGAGTGGTTGCCGAAGCCCACCGGTCTTCGCGCGGGCAGGACCAGGTGCAGGTCTGCCAGCACCGTGATCGTGTCGACGTACGCCCCCGCGTCGGCCACCAGCCGGCGCATCTCGGCGGCATCGACGAGTCGCCCGCCGAGTCGGGCGACGACAGTGCCCTCGGGCAGGTCGGCAGTGGCGATGAGGCCGCGTCCCTCGATCCGTGATGCGCGCACGGTCACCGCCGGGTGCAGCCAGCACTCCGTCGGAGGTGCCGGCACCTCGGGCATCAGCGCCGGCGGGCCTTGGGGTCGGCGGGGTGCAGCGCGAACCGGCGACGCGACGCCAGGTGCTCCTCGCAGAGCTGTGCGAGCGCGTCGTAGCCCTTCTGCCCCATCAGCTCGACGAGCTCGGCGCGCATCGACTGGTAGACCGGCTCCGAGCCGACGTGCGCCTCGGTGTTGCCGCTGCAGTACCAGTCGAGGTCGTGCCCGCCCTCGCCCCAGCCGCGCCGGTCGTACTCCGCGATCACGATGACGAGCACGTCGGTGCCGTCGGGGCGCTTCACGTTCTCGTAGGTCCGCCGGATCGGCAGCTGCCAGCACACGTCCGGCTTGGTCTCAAGGAAGTGCCGGCCGGTCCGCAGTGCAAGACCGTGCAGCGCACAGCCCTCACCGCCCGGAAAGCCGGGCCGGTTGGCGAAGATGCAGGCGCCGTCGACGACGCGGGTCTTGCGCGCCCCCTCGTCGTCCTTCTCGGTCCAGTTCTTGGGGTCGTAGTGCTGCCACGTCTCGGGGGTCAGCTCCTTGACGAACTTCTTGACCCGCTTCTCGTCGTCCTTGTCGGAGAAGTGCGCGCCGAGGGTGCAGCAGCCGACGCCGGCGGGCTGGTCGGCGTAGATCCCCTGGCAGCCGTTCCCGAAGATGCATGTCCAGCTCGACGTGAGCCAGGTCAGGTCGCAGCGGAACGCCTGGTCGGGGTCGGCGGGGTCGGGGAACTCGACCCACGCACGCGGGAAGTCAAGAGGAACCTCGGGCACGACCACAGCCTAGGTCCCGGCGGCACCTGTTCCGCCCGAAGTGGACCGACTGCGCGGCTGGACGCGCCGCGCGCGCCCGGTCCGCTCGGGATCGCAGTCGCTCGGGATCGCTGGGGGCCGCCGACCGTCGCGGTGCGGGCACGGCCTGCCGTAGGTTCGCCGATGTCGTTGTCGTCGTCAGGTCCGTCGTACGTCGGGAGGTGGCCCGTGCGCCTGGGAGTCCTCGACGTCGGGTCGAACACCGTGCACCTTCTCGTCGTCGACGCGCACGAGGGCGCCCGACCGCTGCCGGCGCACTCCGACAAGTCCGAGCTGCGGCTGGCCGAGCACCTCACCGACGACGGGCACATCGACGAAGGCGGGCAGAAGCGGCTGGTCGACTGCGTACGTCGCGCCCTCGAGGTCGCTGAGGACCGCGGCGCCGAGGACCTCCTCGCCTTCGCCACGTCGGCCATCCGCGAGGCCCCCAACGGGCCCGAGGTGCTGCAGCGGATCCGCGAAGAGACCGGCGTGGACCTCCAGGTGCTATCGGGTGAGGACGAGGCGCGGCTCACCTTCCTCGCCGTCCGCCGGTGGTTCGGCTGGTCGTCGGGGCGGCTGCTGGTGATGGACATCGGCGGCGGGTCGCTGGAGATGGCGGCCGGCATCGACGAGACCCCTGACGCGCTGATGTCGCTCCCGCTGGGCGCGGGCCGTCTCACCCGGTCGATGCTCAAGGGCGACCCACCGGACGCGAGGGACGTCAAGGCGCTGCGCAAGCACGTGCGCACCCAGATCGCCGGTCGCCTGCGGCCGTTCGAGGCGCTCGGCGAGCCGGACCACCCGGTGGCCACGTCGAAGACCTTCCGGTCGCTCGCACGCATCGCGGGGGCAGCGCCGTCGTCGGAGGGTGATCTCGTCGCGCGCATGCTCGCGCTCGAGGACGTGAGGGCGTGGGTGCCGAGGCTGGCCGGGATGAGCGCGGCGAAGCGGGCTGCGCTGCCCGGCGTCTCGCCGGGTCGGGGGCACCAGCTGCTGGCCGGGGCGGTGGTGGCCGAGGCGGTGATGGACCTGCTCGGCATCGACGCGGTACAGATCTGCCCGTGGGCGCTGCGGGAGGGGATCATCCTGCGTCGGATCGACTGGATGCGCGGCGAGTCCTGAGCCCGTGCCGGTGCCTAGGCTGTCGGCCATGAGCCGCACGGTCCGGGTCCCGGGAGCGAAGGTCGCGTTGTCGACCGCCTCCTGCTACCCAGAGACCTGCACGACGGCGTTCGAGATGGCCGCCACCCTCGGCTTCGACGGCGTCGAGGTGATGGTGTGGACCGACCCGGTGAGCCAGGACCCGGACGCACTGCGCGGGCTGTCCGAGCGCTACTCCGTGCCCATCCTGGCGGTCCACGCGCCGTGCCTGCTGCTGACGCAGCGGGTCTGGACCACCGACCCGTGGACCAAGCTGGTGCGTGCCCAGGAGGCGGCCGAGCGGGTCGGCGCGCCGACCGTGGTGGTGCACCCGCCGTTCCGCTGGCAGCGCGACTACGCCCGCGGCTTCGTCGAGGGCCTGGCGAAGATGCAGGGCGAGACCGACGTCGTGTTCGCCGTGGAGAACATGTTCCCCTGGCGGGCCCGCAACCGGGAGGTCGCGGCGTACAGCCCGCACTGGGACCTGCTCGAGCTCGACGTCCCGTCGACCACGCTGGACCTCTCGCACACCTCGGTGTCCGGCTCCGATGCGATCGAGGTGCTCGATGCGCTCGGCGACCGGCTGGCCCACGTGCACCTCGCCGACGGCGCCGGGTCGAACAAGGACGAGCACCTGGTCCCGGGCCGCGGCGGGCAACCGTGCGCCGAGGTGCTCGAGCGGCTGGCCCGGCAGGGGTACGACGGCACGGTGGTGCTGGAGGTCAACACCCGGCGCGCGGTGAACCGGGACGAGCGGGAGGCCGACCTGGCCGAGGGGCTGGCCTTCGCCCGGCTGAACCTCGCGGTGGCGGGGAGCACCCCGTGAGCGAGGCGGTGGAGCGTCAGCTGTTCGACCACGTCGCGACGGCCTACGACGCCTACCGACCCGACTACCCCCCGCAGCTCTTCGACGCGCTCGAGTCCGCCCTCGGCCAGCCCCTGCTCCGCGCTGAGGTGCTCGACGTCGGTGCGGGAACGGGCATCGTGACCCGGGCGCTGGCCGGGCGCGGTAGCACCGTCGTCGCGATCGACCCGGGGCCAGGCGTGCTCTCGGTGCTCCGGTCCCGATCGACGGCTCGGGTCCGACCCGTCGTCGCGGACGGGAACGCCCTGCCACTGCGCGACGGGTTCTTCGACCTGGTGACCTACGGGCAGTCGTTCCACTGGACCGACCCCGAGCGCTCGGTGCCCGAGGCGGCCCGGGTGCTGCACGACCGCGGGATCCTCGCGGTGTTCTGGAACCTGCTGATGGTCGACGGCCAGCCGTGGTGGGAAGCGTTCGCCGACGAGTGCGAACGGCTCTGCCCGACCTACGACCGGCGACAGCGCGACATCGAGTGGGGCGCCGCGCTGGAGCGCTCGCCGATGTTCCGCTGGGTGCGACGCGTGGACATCCCGTGGGTGCGCGATGTCTCGGTCGAGGACTTCGTCCGTGACTACAGCAGCCACTCGTACGTCGCTGCGTTGGCCGTGGAGGACCAGGTCCGTGTGCTCGACCAGCTGCGGACCGGGCTCTCGGCGGACTTCCCCGGCGAGCAGGCCCACCTGCCGTACGTGACCCGGACCTGGGTGGCCCGCCGATGACCAGCGCCGCCCGCCGCGGGCCTGGGCGGCCCGCCGGCGGCGGGGACCGGCGCGCCGCGATCCTCGTCGCGGCCCGGGAGCAGTTCGCCGAGAAGGGGTACGACGGTGCCAGCGTCCGCGGCATCGCCCGCCGCGCCGACGTCGACCCGGCGCTGGTGCACCACTACTTCGGGAGCAAGGAGCAGGTCTTCGTCGCCGCCATGGAGCTGCCCTTCGAGCCGGCCGAGCTGCTGCCGCAGGTGCTCGACGGTGACCCCGAGGGGCTGGGTGAGCGGCTGGTCCGGTTGTTCCTGCGCATCTGGGCCGACCCCGACTTCCGCACGCCGATGCTCGGGATGCTGCGGTCCGCGCTGACCGGCGAGCAGGGCGCGGCGATGCTGCGCGAGTTCGTGGGCAGCGCGCTGCTGGCCCGGATCGCCGAGGCGGCCGGCCCGGTCGACCGGCTGCGCCTCGAGGCGGCGGCCGCGCAGATGGTCGGTGTCGTCCTCCTGCGCCACGTCGTCCGCATGGAACCGCTGGCCTCGGCGACCGAGGACGAGATCGTGGCGGTCGTCGCGCCCACCCTGCAGCGGTACCTCGTCGGCTGACGTTTTCTCAGCCGGCTCTCATCTGCGCGGTCATCATGGAGCTGTGCGGGTGCTCGTCGCCGAGGACGACGCGCGGATGGCCGCGGCCCTGGTCCGCGGGCTCCGCGGCGAAGGCATGGCGGTCGAGATCGCCGGGACGGGCGAGGAGACGGTGGCGCTCGCCTCGGTCAACGACTACGACGTGCTGATCCTCGACGTGATGCTGCCGGACGGGGACGGCTTCGCGACCTGCCGCCGGCTACGGGCGGACGGGCAGTGGCTTCCGGTGATCATGCTCACGGCGCGCGCCTCGATCGACGATCGCGTCAAGGGGCTGGACAGCGGGGCGGACGACTACCTCACCAAGCCGTTCTCCTTGGCCGAGCTGCTCGCCCGGATCCGCGCCCTGGTCCGGCGGGGTCCCGTCGAGCGCCCCACCGAGCTGCGGGTCGGGAGCCTCCGGCTCGACCCCGCGACCCACGAGGTCCACCGCGGCGACCAGGAGATCGAGCTGTCCGCCCGCGAGTTCGCACTGCTCGAGACCCTGATGCGGCGACCCGGGAACGTGTTCAGCCAGGGCCAGCTGCTCGAGGCCGCCTGGGACCTCGGCTACGAGCAGAAGTCCAACGTCGTCGAGGTGTACGTCCGCTACCTCCGCGAGAAGATCGACCGCCCGTTCGGTGTCAGCTCTCTCGAGACGGTTCGAGGCGTCGGCTACCGGCTGCGCAGGGATGGCGGGGACCCGACGTGAGCCGGCTGCCGATCCGGCTCCGCCTCAGTGCTGCGTTCGCCGTCGCCCTGGTGCTCGTCCTCGTCGTAGCAGCCCTGTTCGTGTACCTGCGGCTCGAGGAGAACCTCGACGACAGCGTGAACTCCGGGCTGGCCGCGCGGGCTCGAACGGTGGAGACCCTTGTCGGTGACGGCTCCGCGACGCTGCCGCCGGGCATCGCCGGCGAGGCGGAGGAGGGCTTCGCGCAGGTGGTCGGAGCCGATGGCGAGCTGGTCGAGTCGGTCGGTGGCGCGCGCGGGCCGGTGCTCTCCGCGGCGGAGCTCGAGCGGGCACGCGGCGGTCGCCTGGTCGTGGAGCGGACGGTGCCGGGGGTGGACGGCCGGACCCGGGTCCTGGCGCGTCCCTCCGGGTCGCTGGTCGTGGTGATCGGCGAGTCGCTGGAGGACCGCGACGACGCCCTCTCGGCCCTGGCGAGGTCGTTCGCCGTCGGCGGCCCGATCGCGGTCGCCGTCGCCTCGCTGGTCGGCTACGCGCTCGCGTCGGTGGCGCTGCGGCCGGTCGAGGCGATGCGCCGGCGGGCCGAGCAGGTGTCGCTGGCGCCGGACGAGCCGCTGCTGCCGCTGCCCCCGGTGAACGACGAGATCCGGCGGCTGGGAGTCACGCTGAACGAGATGCTCGACCGCCTGCGGCGCTCGTTCGAGCGCGAGCGGCAGTTCGTGGCGGATGCGAGCCACGAGCTGCGGACTCCGGTATCGGTCATCAAGGCCGAGCTGGAGGGCGCTCTCCGCTCGGGCGACTTCGGCCCGGACGTCCGCGATGCGCTGGTGGCGGCCCTGTCAGAGTGCGACCAGCTGGCGCTCCTGGCCGAGGACCTGCTGGTGCTGACGGCCGCCGGCGAGGGTCGGCTCCCGGTGCGGGCTGAGGACATTCCGGCCGATGAGCTGCTGGATCAGCTGCGCGACCGGTTCTCGGACCGGGCGGCGCACGCCGGCCGGCGGATCGTCGTGACGGCCGACGAGGGGCTGTTGATCCGTGCCGACCCCCTGCTGCTGCGCCAGGCCCTTGGCAACCTCGTCGACAACAGCCTGCGGCACGGTGCGGGCGAGATCCGGGTTCGTGCCGGGGCCCGCGACGACGGGCTCGTGCTCGAGGTGACCGACGCCGGCCCAGGGTTCGGGCCCGAGCTTGCCCGCACGGCGTTCGAACGGTTCACCCGCGGCGACGAGGCGCGGACCCGAGGCGGCAGCGGGCTGGGACTGGCGATCGTGCGGGCCATCGCCGAGGCGCACGGCGGCTCCGCGGAGATCGAGCCGGACGGCCTCCCGGCGACCGTCCGGCTGCGCCTGCCCTCGTCGCTCTCAGTGAGATCTCAGGTGAGAGGACTAACGTCTGGCACGCAAGCACGAAGGACGCCAACGACCTGAGGGGTGCACCATGCGCAAGAAGCTCACCCTCACCCTCGCCGCTGCCGCCACCGTGGCAGGCGCGGCAGCCGGCGGAGTCGCCGTCGCCGCGGGCGAGGCCGAGGACGAACGCCCGATCACCGGAAGCGCGCTGGAGCGCGCCAGTGCCGCTGCACTCGAGCACATCGGCGGTGGCCGGGTCACCGGCACCGAGGTCGGTGACGAGGAGAGCTACTACGAGGTCGAGGTGACCCGCGCGGACGGCAGCGAGGTCGACGTGCAGCTCGACCGGGACTTCGCCGTGGTCGGCGACGAGGCCGACGACAGCGACCAGGGCGAGCCCGGCGACGACTGACCGCTCGGGGCCGGCCGTCGTCCAGCCGGCTCGCCCGACGCACGAGGAGGTGTGACATGACCGGGCCTGCGGCCCTGAGCCTGGCGGGGTTGGCGGCCTTCGCAGTTCTCGCGGTCCTGGCCGCCTTCGACCTCGTCTGGTCGCGTTTCCGGGCTTCGTCGAGATCGGCGCGGCCCCGCACCGAACCCGCTCGTGGGCGACCCGCTGCGGACCATGCAGACAGCGCGCCGACCGTGATCCTCTCCGAGGGTGTGGCCCGGCAGATCCCGGTGAACCTCGTGGTTCCCGCGAGGGGTGGCGAACGGTTGCCGGTGCACATGCTCCTGCGCTACCACCTCGCCGATCCCTACGCCGTCTGCGCCGAGTTCCGCCGGTCGACCGGCGACGAGGTCCGGTGGGTCTTCGCGCGCGAACTGCTGACGGAGGGCCTGCGGGGGCCGGCCGGCGACGGCGACGTCCGCATCTGGCCGTACCGCGTCGGCGGCGAAGGCGGGGTGCGCATCGCTCTGAGCTCGCCGGACGGTCGTGTCCTGGTCGGCGCGCTCGCCCGAGACCTGGTGGAGTTCCTGCGCGCGAGCAACGCACTGTGCCCGCCGGGTTCCGAGGGCGACCACGTCGACGTGGAGGGCGAGCTGCGGACGCTGCTGGCCTCCTGACCGGACCCTCTGCCGAGGGCCTGAGGGGTTGACACGGCGGGCCGGCCGGCGAGATATTTCATCGCATGATGAATAACGGGCCTCCGGCGATCTCCATCCGCGACCTCACCGTCGTGCGCGGCGGCCGGACCGTGCTCGACGCGGTCTCCCTCGATGTGCGGGCCGGCACGGTGACCGGCCTGCTCGGACCCAGCGGGTGCGGCAAGACGACCCTCATGCGCGCGATCGTCGGGGTGCAGGTCGTCGCCGGTGGCACGGTGGACGTGCTCGGCCACCCAGCGGGGTCCCCGGCGCTGCGCCGCTCGGTCGGTTACGTCACGCAGGCACCCTCGGTCTACTCCGACCTCACGGTGCGGGAGAACCTTCGCTACTTCGCGGCGGTGCTGGGCGCGCCGGCCGGCGACGTCGAGCGGGTCGTCGAGGAGGTCGAGCTCACCTCGCACGTCGACGTGCTCGTCAGCAAGCTCTCCGGCGGGCAGGAGGCGCGAGCCTCCCTGGCGGTTGCGCTGCTGAACACGCCCGAGCTGTTGGTGCTCGACGAGCCGACCGTCGGTCTCGACCCGGTGCTGCGCCGGGACCTGTGGGAGATGTTCGGCCGGCTCGCCGACGCCGGGAAGACGCTGCTGGTCAGCAGCCACGTCATGGACGAGGCCACCCGGTGCGAGCGACTGCTGCTCATGCGCGAGGGGAAGATCCTCGCCGACGACCCCCCGGCCGCCCTGCTGGAGCGCACCGGCA
The DNA here is from genome assembly GCA_036375795.1 of Actinomycetes bacterium. Classification (GTDB taxonomy): domain Bacteria; phylum Actinomycetota; class Actinomycetes; order JACCUZ01; family JACCUZ01; genus DASVBQ01. Next base: position 2,024 of record DASVBQ010000378.1, on the reverse strand, counting down.
GCCCGGACATCGAGCACGCGTTCCTCGACCTGGTCGCGGCTGATCGGAGCGCGGCATGATGAGCCCACGACGTCGCTCGCTGGGCTCACGCCCCCGCGGGGGCCGCTCATGAGCGCCCGGATCACCCTGGCCACCGCCGGTCGCGTGCTGAGCCAGCTCCGCCACGACCATCGCACGCTCGCCTTGTTGATCGTCGTGCCTTGCGTGCTCATGACACTGCTCGCCTGGATCTTCGACGGGACCCCGACGTTCGACCAGATCGGCGCGCCGCTGCTCGGAGTGTTCCCGTTCGTCGTGATGTTCCTGGTCACCTCGGTGGCCACGCTCCGCGAGCGGACCTCGGGCACCCTGGAGCGGCTGCTGACGATGCCGATCGGCAAGCTGGACCTGCTGGTCGGCTACGCCATCGCCTTCGGGCTGCTCGCCGCGGTGCAGGCCGTCGTCGTGACGACGCTGTCCGTGACCGCGCTCGGCCTCGACATCGCCGGGCCCTTGTGGCTGCTCCTGCTGGTCGCGGTCCTCGACGCGGTGCTCGGCATGGCGCTCGGGCTGTTCGTGAGCGCGTTCGCGGCCACGGAGTTCCAGGCCGTGCAGTTCATGCCGGCCTTCGTGCTGCCGCAGTTCCTGTTGTGCGGTCTCCTCGTGCCGCGGGACGAGCTCGACGACGTCCTCGAGGCGATCTCGAACGTGCTGCCCCTGTCCTACGCGGTCGACGCGATGCGTGACCTCACGACGAACGAAGAGGTCGACCCCTCGGCGTGGGCCGACCTCTCCGTGGTGGCTCTGGCGATCGTGCTGGCGCTGGGCATCGGTGCCGCCACCCTGCGCCGGCGGACGCCCTAGGTCCGCGACGTCGTCATCGCCCCGGCCCGCTCGCGGTCGGTCAGGTCGATGCGGTCGTCGTGCTCCCCGTCGTGCGCGGTGAGCGGCTTCGCCACGTCCTCCAGGGAACGCCGCTCGGCCTTGACGGCGAGGAACATCGCCACGACACCCGCCGCGATCATCAGACCGGCGCCGATGTAGTAGCCGAACACCACCTGGCTGCGGCCCTGCTCGATGAACTTGCCGAACATGACCGGCCCGATGATCCCGCCCAGGCCGGTGCCGACGGCGTAGAAGAACGCGATCGCCATCGCGCGGGTCTCCATCGGGAAGATCTCGCTGACGGTGAGGTACGCAGCCGACGCGCCCGCCGAGGCGAAGAAGAACACCACGCACCACAGCGCGGTCAGCGTCGTCGCCGACAGGGCACCGTTGTTGAACAGCACGCCGGTGAGGATCAGCGTGAGCCCGGAGACCACGTACGTCATGGTGATCATCACGCGCCGACCGACGGTGTCGAAGAAGTGACCGAGCAGCAGCGGGCCGAGGAAGTTCCCGATCGCGAGCGGGATGAGGTACCACGGCGCGGTCGCGCTCGGCACGTCCATGATGTCGGTGAGGACCAGGGCGAAGGTGAAGAAGACCGCGTTGTAGAGGAACGCTTGGCCGATGAACAGCGACAGGCCGAGCACGAAGCGCTTCGGGTAGAGCTGCCAGGCCGTCTTCGCGATCGTCGCGAAGCCGATCGTCCGGCGCTGGCGGATGGTGATGTAGTCGTCCTCCTCGGACAGCCGCTCGCCGGTCGAGCTCTGCACCTGGTGCTCGATGTCGCGGACGATCTCCTCGGCGCCCTCCTCGCGACCGTGGATGAACATCCACCGTGGCGACTCGGGGACGTAGCGGCGGACCAGCAGGATCGCGATGCCGAGCACTGCGCCGAGCCCGAACGCGATGCGCCAGCCGAAGTCCTTCGCGAAGTTGTTCTCGTCGAGCAGGTAGACCGACAGGGCCGCGCCGAGCGCCGTGCCCAGCCAGAACGAGCCGTTGATGATGAGGTCGATGCGCCCGCGCAGCCGGGCCGGGATCAGCTCGTCGATCGCGGAGTTGATCGCGGCGTACTCACCGCCGATGCCGGCACCGGTGAAGAAGCGGCAGACGTAGAAGAACAGCGGGTTCATCGAGAAGGCCGTCGCCACCGTGGC
>DASVBQ010000374.1:0-6065 GCA_036375795.1 Actinomycetes bacterium | reverse complement strand
CGCTCCCGCTGCTCGCGCATGAGCGCCCGGAAGCCCTCCTGGTCGACGGCGACCCCCTGCTCGGCGGCCATCTCGAGGGTCAGGTCGATCGGGAATCCGTAGGTGTCGTGGAGCTGGAAGGCCTGTGCGCCGGTGATGACGCCGGCTGACGAGGGCCCGCCCGCGGTCTCGGCGATCTGCTCGTCGTGCAGCGCCCGGCGGACGTACTGGTCGAGGATCGTCGTACCCGCCCGCAGGGTCTGCCGGAACGCCTCCTCCTCGGCGCCGGCGACGGCCGAGATGCGGCCGAACTCGCTCGCGATCTCGGGGTACGACGGCGCCATCGCGTCCTTGGACAGGCTGATCAGATCGGGGATGACCGGCTCGTCGACCCCGAGCAGCCGCATCGACCGGACGACCCGGCGCAGCAGCCGGCGCAGCACGTAGCCACGTGCCTCGTTGCCCGGCGTGACCCCGTCGCTGATGAGCATCAGCGAGCTGCGGACGTGGTCGCCCACGACGCGCAGCCGAACGTCGTCGTCGTGGTCGGCGCCGTACCGCTTGCCGGCCATCTCCGCGGCCCGCTCGAGGACCGGGTAGACCTCGTCGATCTCGTAGAGGTTGTCGACGCCCTGCAGCAGGTAGGCCACCCGCTCGAGGCCCATGCCGGTGTCGATGTTCTTCTTCGGCAGCGGCTCGGCCACGTCGAAGTCCGTCTTGCTGCGGACCGCCGAGAGGCTCTCCTGCATGAAGACGAGGTTCCAGATCTCGAGGAACCGGTCCTCGTCGACGACCGGGCCTCCGGCAGGGCCGTGCTCGGGGCCGCGGTCGATGTAGACCTCGCTGCACGGGCCACCCGGGCCGGGCACGCCCATGTGCCAGTAGTTGTCGGCGACCCCACGGCGCTGGATGCGATGCTCTGGCAGCCCGGCGACCTTGCGCCACAAGTCGTAGGCCTCGTCGTCGCCCTCGAGGACGGTGACCCAGACGGTGTCCGGTTCGAAGCCGAGGAAGCCGTCGGCCTGCGAGCCGGTGACGAACTCCCAGGCCAGCTCGATGGCGCCTTCCTTGAAGTAGTCGCCGAACGAGAAGTTGCCGTTCATCTGGAAGAACGTGCCGTGCCGGGTGGTGCGCCCGACCTCCTCGATGTCGAGGGTGCGCACGCACTTCTGCACGCTGGTCGCCCGCAGGTACGGCGGTGTCTGCTGGCCGAGCAGATACGGCTTGAACGGCACCATGCCCGCGTTGACGAACAGCAGGTTCGGGTCGTCCAGGAGCAGCGACGCGCTCGGGACGACGGTGTGCCCGCGCTCCTCGAAGAACCGCAACCACCGACGCTTGATCTCGGCGGTCTCCATCAGGCGGTGCTCCTCGGTGACTTCGGTGTCGTACGCGGTCTGGCGGGGTGCTCGGTGAGCTCGGCGGCCTCCGCGGGAGTCAGCTGCGGCCCGCCGGTCATCCCGAGGGCCGACCGCAGCTCGGCCTCGCGCTCGGCCATGCCGAACCGGACCTCGTCGGCGAACAGGCGCAGCGAGTCGCCCACACCACCGGCCCGCTCGGCCAACCCGGTGGCGGAGTACGCCTGCAACGTCTTCTGCACCTTGCGGACGGCGTAGACCCCGGCGGCCGCGCCGACCGCGACCCAGAACAGCCGGCGCATCAGCCGGACTTCCGCCGCCGGGCCGCCCGGGCCGCAGCCCGTTCGGCAGCCCGTTCCGCACGCACCTGGTCACGGACCTTGCGCTCGGTGCGCTTGGCGGAGGTGCCGGCCATCGCGCTGCGTACGCCGTAGGAGAAGGCGGCGACCTTCACGACCGGGCCGCCGAACGTGGCCGCGAACAGCGCGGTCATCGCGCTGACGTTCGTGGTGGCAGCCTGGACGTTGGAGGTGATGGCGTCGACCCGGACGAGCTGGGCGTTGGTGGTCGAGACGGTCGTGGTGACCTCGCTGAGCAGCGGCACGGTCTCCTCGGAGACTCCCTTGATCATCACCCGGGTCTCGTCGAGCACCCCGCCGAGCTTGACCAGCGGGATCGCGAGGGCGCCCACCAGCAGCACGAACGCCACGGCGGCGATCAGGCCCGCGATGTCTCCGACCGACATGCGCCCGACCCTATCGCGGCGCCTCGTCCCTCCTCACCGCCGTTCCCGCTCCTCTTGTGGACTTCGACACACCGTTCCCACGGCGTGTCTGGTGAGCACGAGTCCACAACTGGAGGAGTCCGTGCCCGTCCACAGCGTCGGCCGTTGCACCGCGCCGTGCACAGTCCGCGCGACGAGCCCGGGCCGGCCGGACTGCGCCACACACGCTGTCTCGAGTGCCCCTCTATCCGGAGGACCTCGACCGGTCGATCAGCCGCGGCGACGCCACCCTGTTGGGTGTCAGCTGGAGGGAGCTGTCCGGACCCCTGTGGCGCTCCCCGTACCGCGGCGTCCATGTCTGGTCGGCGACGGCCCCCGACGACCCGAGACAGAGGGCGCTCGACGCGGCAGCGCTGCTGCCCGACCACGGAGCCGTCGGGGGCTGGGCAGCCGCGCAGCTCGGTGGTGCCGTCGAGCTGGACGGCCGCGGCCTCACGGGGACCGATAGTCAGCCGGTGATGCTGTGCCTGCCGCGCGACGCCCGCATCCGTCGAGGACCTGGCGCACGGCCGCTGCGCAGCGTTCTTGGGCCCGAGGATGTGACGGCGGTGGCCGGCATCCAGGTGACCCGACCCCTGCGTACAGCCTTCGACATCGCGCGCACCTCGCCACTGGATGCGGCCATGGTGGCCATCGACTACCTGGCCCGCGGCCGTCCCGAGTTCCTGGCTGAACTGCACGAGTACGTGAAAGCACACACTCACCTTCGCGGTGGCCGCTTGGTCGGCGCCGCGCTGCGGCGGGCGTCGTGTCGGTCGCGATCGGCCGGCGAGACGCGGCTGCGGCTCTTCTGGACCTGTGACGTGGGCTTGGCCGAACCTCTGGTGAATCCCTGGCTCCAGGATGATGACGGGTTCGGGCTCGGCATGCCCGACCTGCTCGACCTCGAAGCCGGCCTTGCGGCCGAGTACGACGGCGCCGGCCACCGCGACCCCCTGGTTCACGCCAACGACAACGCCCGGGAGGAGTCGCTCGAGGACAGCGGCCTGGTCGTCGTCCGCTTCACCAGCCAGGACCTGGGACCCGGCCGTCGACGTGCCAAGGCGCGGCTCTTGGCCGGTCGCGAGAGGGGACGAGCGGTTCGGACACGTCCGCGGCGCTGGTCGGCGGTCGAGGGGCCACTTCCGGAGCCGACGCCCCACTGGTGACGACGGTGTTCGCAAGGATGTGGACTCATGTACACCCGACACGCCGACACGTCGGTGTGTCGGCGTCCACAACACGGGGGGGGAGGGGTTCAGTCGGGCGGGACCGGTGGGTCAGGAGCCGCCGCGGACGAGGTGGCGCAGCTTCGCCCAGAGGTCGGCCAGCCTGGACTCGGCGCCGTGCCGGGTCGGCCGGTAGTAGGTGCGCGGCAGCACTGCGTCCGGCGGGTACTGCTGCGCGGCCACTCCCCCTGGCTCGTCGTGGGGGTAGACGTACCCCTTGCCGGAGCCGACCTTGGCCGCCCCCGCGTAGTGCGCGTCGCGCAGGTGGGGCGGCACCGGTCCGGCCAGCCCGGCCCGTACGTCGGCCAGTGCGGCGTCCACCGCCGTGACCACGGCGTTGGACTTCGGGGCCAGCGCGAGGTGGATCACCGCCTGCGCCAGGTTGATGCGGGCCTCGGGCATGCCGATCAGAGCCACGGCCTCCGCCGAGGCCACCGCCGCCAGCAGCGCCGTCGGGTCCGCGAGCCCGATGTCCTCCGAGGCCAGGATCACCAACCGGCGGGCGATGAACCGGGGGTCCTCGCCCGCCTCGACCATCCGCGCCAGGTAGTGCAACGCAGCGTCCACGTCCGAGCCGCGGATCGACTTGATGAACGCCGAGATGACGTCGTAGTGCTGGTCGCCGTCCCGGTCGTAGCGCAGTGCCGCCCGGTCGACGGCGGCCTCCAGCGTCGAGACGTCGAGCACCGGCGCCCCGACCGCGAGCGCGGCACCCGCCCCCGCCTCCAGCGCCGTCAGCGCCCGCCGAGCGTCACCGCCGGCCACCCGCAGCAGGTGGGCCATCGCCTCGTCCGAGACCTCCACCGCGGCTCCGAGACCGCGCTCGTCGACCACCGCCCGCCGGACGACCTCGGCCACCCCGGCGTCGTCGAGCGGCATCAGGGTCAGCAGCAGGGACCGGGACAGCAGCGGTGACACCACCGAGAAGTAGGGGTTCTCCGTCGTTGCAGCGACCAGGGTCACCCACCGGTTCTCGACCGCCGGCAGCAGCGCGTCCTGCTGGGTCTTGGAGAAGCGGTGCACCTCGTCGATGAACAGCACCGTCTCGCGGCCGGACATGCCGCTCCGGCGCCGCGCCTCCTCGACGACGGCGCGGACGTCCTTCACCCCGGCGTTGACCGCGGACAGCTCGGTGAAGGTGCGCCCGGTGGCCGACGACACGAGGTAGGCCAGCGTGGTCTTCCCGGTCCCCGGCGGGCCCCACAGGATCACCGAGGCCGGGCCGGCGACTCCACCCTCCCCGTCCACCAGCCGACGCAGCGGCGAGCCCGGCACGAGCAGGTGGTCCTGTCCCACGACCTCGTCGAGCGTCCGGGGCCGCATCCGCACCGCGAGCGGCTTGCCGGCGTCGCCGCGGTCGTCGGCGGCTGCCTCGAACAGGTCCACGCGCAGACCGTAGCCGCTGTCACCGACGTCACAGCCGGTCACAGGGCAGCGGCGGGCCCACCGACATCCAGAATGGTCGGATGCTCTCGGCTCTCGGGCGGTTCTGCTTCCGCCACAGGCGCGCGGTGCTGCTCGCCTGGCCGGTCGCCTTCGTGGCCGGGATCGGCGCCGGAGTGCAGGTCCTCCCCCCGCTGACCACCGACTACTCCGGCTCGTCGATCGAGTCGTTCGCCGGCTTCGACCTCCTGACCGAGTCCGCGGCGTACGGACCGCGGATCAGTGCCCTGCTCCCGATGCCGGCGGGTGCCGCGCAGGAGCGCCGGGTCGCGGCAGCCACCGCCGCGCCGGCCTGGCTGCGCGCAGTGCACGACCGGATCGGGCCGCGGGAGCTCGTCGAGCCACCACCGCTGCATCCCGCGACGGTCGAGCAGCCGGACGCGGCGGCGGCACGGTCATGAGCGGGGCTCGCCGGTTGTCCGGCGTCGACGAGCTGCGGGCACTGGCTCCGGACGACCAGTACGTCCTGACTCAGACCGGCTCCCCCCGCATCTCGTCCTTCTGGGCGGGACCCGACGGCTCCCTCGCCTGGGTGCTGCCCTCCCGCCGCGCCCCGGGCCGGGGGCACGTGGTCGTCCTGGGGCCGGACGCCGCAGCCGCGCGGCTGCTGCTCGCCGTCCTCGCCGAGGTGGGCGCGGAGGTCGGGTCAGCCAGCCTGCCGCAGGGTGCCGCTCGCCTGCTGCCGCCGGCGTACGTCCTGGACCCTGCACACGACTGGGAGTGGTACTTCACGACCCAGGACCCCCCGGCCCAGCCCGGCGAGGAGCTGGTCCGGTGGCTGGTCGACACCCACAACGACGAGATCACCACCCTGCTGCGCACGCACAGCGTCCGGCACGACGCGGAGCCGGGGCAGCGGGAGGTGCGACGGTGGTGCGGCATCCGCGATGCGGACGGCGCACTGGTCGCGGTGGCCGCCCACACCGAGTACCACCGCGGTGTGCCGTTCCTCGCCTCGGTGGCCACCCGCACCGACGCGCGCGGCCGCGGACACGGCGCCGCCGTGACGGCGTGGCTCACCCGCCGGCTGCTCGACGAGGGCAATCGGATCGTGACGCTGGGCATGTACAGCGACAACCACGGGGCGCGCCGGATCTACCGTCGGCTCGGGTTCACCTGCGCTCACGCCTTCACCAGCGGGCGGCTGGTCCCGCAGCGGACGTAGGTCAGCTCTGGCCAGGGCTCGGAGGCTCTCCCGGTCTCGCCGTGCCAACTGCGTCCTGCGCGGCGAGGGGGTCGGCGTCGATGCCGGCCTCCTTGCGCTGTTCCGGGGTGATCGGGGCGGGTGCAGCG
>DASVBQ010000379.1:0-2842 GCA_036375795.1 Actinomycetes bacterium | reverse complement strand
CGGGCTCTCCCTGGACGAGGCCAGGCGGGCGCTGCGCGACGCGGACCTGACGCTCGGCAGCACGCGCTCGGTACCGTCGGAGGAGCCGCAGGGCACCGTGACCAAGGTCGACCCGGGCGAGGGCGAGACCGTCCCGGCGGGATCAGCGGTCGACGTGCGCTACGCCAGCGGCAACAACCGGGTGCCCGACGTGGTGGGCCAGAGCAGCGGCGAGGCCCGCCGCACCCTCGAGCAGGCCGGCTTCCAGGTCAACGAAACGACCCAGGAGACCGGGGAGGCCGAGGCCGGAACCGTCGTGTCGCAGTCGCCCGGGGCCAAGGAGACCAGCCGGCTCGGCTCGACGGTGACGATCGTGGTCGCCACGGCCCCGCCGCAGCCCACCGAGACGCCCACCCCGACCGAGTCCGCCACGCCGACGGACACCGGCCTGCCGACGACCCCGGTCGGCGGCTGAGGCAGCGCTCGGCTGCAGAGGCAACCCTCAGGCGGGGCGGCTCACCACCGGCGCCAGGCCTTCGGCGCGTGCGGGCGCGTCCAGGTCGCCGCAGGTCACCAGCCAGTTCGCGAGCATCCGGTGGCCGCCCTCGGTGAGCACCGACTCGGGGTGGAACTGCACGCCCTCGACCGCGACGTCGCGGTGGCGCACCGCCATCACCACGCCGCCCTCGGTCCGTCCGGTGATCTCGAGCTCCTCGGGCAGCGTCTCGGGCCGCACGGCGAGGGAGTGGTAACGCGTCGCCGTGAACGGCGACGGCAGCCCGTGCAGCACGCCGGCACCCTCGTGCAGCACCTCGCTGGTCTTGCCGTGCAGCAGCTCCGGTGCGCGGTCGACCACGGCGCCGTACGCGACCGCGATGGCCTGGTGGCCCAGGCACACGCCCAGCACCGGCACCCGCCCCGCGCAGGCGCGCACGATGTCGACGCAGGAGCCGGCCCGCTCGGGCGTCCCTGGTCCCGGGCTCAGCAGCACCCCGTCGTATCCCAACGCCTCGTCCGGACCGACCTCGTCGTTGCGCAGCACCGTGCACTGGGCGCCGAGCTGGGCGAGGTACTGCACCAGGTTGAACACGAAGCTGTCGTAGTTGTCGACGACCAGCACCCGGCGCGGCTCGCTCACTCGTCCACCGTCACGTCCAGGAAGGGCAGCGACTGTTCGGCCCACGGGAACACGGTGGTGAACAGCATCAGGACGACCCCGGCCGCGAGGGCCAGCGCGAGCAGCAGCCGCACCACCAGCGGGCCGGGCAGGTGCCGCCAGATCCATGCGTACACCTAGACCTCCCGCACCAGCTCTGGCGGCGGCCCGTCGGACTTCGGCCGCCGGCTCTGCAGGTGGGCGAACACGATGAGCCGCTCGGTGGAGGCCCACCGCGGGTTGCAGGTCGTGAGCGTGAGCAGCCGCTCGGTGGGCTCGGCGGCCGGCTTGCCGGGAACCGGGTCGATCACCCAGGTGTCGGTGGGCTGGACGATCCTGGTGCGGTCGACCACGTAGGTGAACCAGGTTCGCCGGGTCTCGGCCACCACGACGTCGCCGGGGCGGACCCGGTCGAGGTAGGCGAACGGCTCGCCATGGGTGGCCCGGTGGCCGGCGACGGCGAAGTTGCCGACCCGGCCCGGCATCGCCGTCTCGGGGTAGTGCCCGACCCCGCGGGCGAGGACGTCGAGCCCGACGCCCTCCAGGACGGGCACGGCGTAGTCCTCGCCGAGGCGCGGGATCCGCAGGAAGGCGAAGCCCTGCCCGAAGTCCGCCGCCCGCGGCCCCTTCGCGGTCCCGTCGTCGCCGCCGGCCTGGCCGGGCGGGCGCTGCCAGGAGTCGCGGATCTGGTCGGCGACCGAGTCCTGCGCCCGGTGGGCCTCGAAGTTCGTCCACACCAGCTGGTAGGCGACGAAGAGCAGCAGGACCAGCCCGGCCGTGATGAGCAGCTCGCCCAGCCCGTGGACGGCGGTGCGCGCGGCGTTGCCGCGGCCACTGGCCCGGCGTTCGTGCCTCCCGGTGGTCGTGACGCTCACGCGCCGCCCTCCGCGTGCAGCAGGTCGAGCGACCCGTCGTAGCCGGGCAGCCGCACGCGGTCGAGGTCCGCGGTCTCGTAGACCAGGCCGAAGGTGTCGGCGTAGTAGCGGTAGAGCGCGACCCCCTCCGAGGCGTCGAGGGCCGCGCGCAACCGCACCGGGTCGCCGATGACGGTGATGTCGTACGGCGGGGAGTAGACCCGGCCCTGCAGGATCAGCGTGTTGCCGACACAGCGCACCGCGCTGGTGTTGATCACCCGCTGGTCCATGACCTGCATCGCCTCGGCACCGCCCTCCCAGAGGGCGTTGACCACCGCCTGCACGTCTTGCTGGTGCACCACGAGGTCGTCCGGGCTGGCGTCCTCGGGCAGCACCCGGTCCGCGGAGCGGGGGGCGTCGGCCAGCGTCACCCGCAGCCCCGGACCGACCACCGGTGCCGTCCCGGCCGCCAGCTCGAGGCCCTGCGACCGGCGCTGTTCCGCCGCCACCCGGCGGTCGGTCGCGCCCGCCCGCCTGGTGGCCGCCTCGATCTCGGCGCGGAGCCGGTCGACGCGGGCGGCGACCTCGTCGGCCCGGCGCTCCTCGGCGCGGATCAGGTCGCTGAGGTCGCTGCGCGAGCCGCCTCGCAGGTCGCCGCCCCGGGCCGCGCCCGCGCTGGTCGCGAACAGCACGCCGGCGGTGGCGAACGCGAGCGGGGCAGCCAGACGCCAGACGGATCGCACGCGACACCTCCTCGGGCGGGCAGGGACTGCGACGACCCCGTGCTCGCGGCGACTACGCTGACCAGCAGGTTCTCGCCCGTACGCTAACCGACGACGGCCCTCGCCGACGG
>DASVBQ010000365.1:0-27642 GCA_036375795.1 Actinomycetes bacterium | reverse complement strand
TGTACTCGATGACCCGGCTCACCTCGATGCCGCACGAGGCGGTGACGACGACCTTCGGCTTCGCGTCGTCGATGCGCACCGCAAGCTCGTGCGCTGCGAAGCCGCCGAAGACGACGGAGTGCACGGCACCGAGCCGCGCGCAGGCGAGCATCGCCACGACGGCCTCGGGAACCATCGGCATGTAGACGACGACCCGGTCTCCGTGCCTGACACCGAGCGAGGACAGCGCGCCGGCGAACGTGGCGGTCTCGTCGAGCAGCTGGGCGTAGGTGTAGGTGCGCTTCGTGCCGGTCACGGGGCTGTCGTAGACCAGCGCGGTCCGCTGGCCGCTGCCCGCGGCGACGTGGCGGTCCAGCGCGTTCTCGCAGGTGTTGAGCGTGCCGTCGGGGAACCACCGGTAGAAGGGCGCCGCCGAGTCGTCGAGGACGGTCGTCGGTGGTTTCTGCCAGTCGATGTGCCGGGCGGCGTCGGCCCAGAACGTCGAGGGGTCGGAGATGCTCTGCGCGAACGCGGTCCGGTAGTCGCCCATCCCGGCATCCTGACCCCGCGTGCGTGTCCCGCGCCAGCACTCACAGCACAATCGAGCCCGGGACGGGTCCTGACTTCCCCGCGCGTAGTGCCCTGCCGCACAGGTCTGCCGCAGGGCACTACGCCCCCCGGGGGGGCCCGACCGGCCCGTAGGTCACCTGGCGGCCGGTGCGGATGCCGTGCGCTACGTCCGGTCACGTCCCGCGCGTCGTGCCCTGCCGCACAGGTATGCCGCAGGGCACTACGCCACGGGGGTGCAGCGCCACCCGGGGCAGGCAGGGTCAGGCAGGGTCAGGCAGGGTCAGGGAAGTCCAGGCAAGGTCAGGCAAGGTCAGGCCGTCGGCTGTGTCGGCGGCCTGCCCGTGGCCTGCCGGCGGATCAGCAGCAGGTGCTCGACCACCCGGTCAAGCGTCTCGTCGACGACGTCCTCGCGGTAGCCGCCGCGGCGCGGGCGGAACGGCGCGCTACGGACGTCCTCGGGCGTCAGCCGGCCGTCTCCGGAGAGCGCCGCGAGCACCCTGTCGACGAAGTCGTCCACGTCGTCCACGTCGTAGCCTCGGTGCAGCGATCCGGTGCGCGGGAAGCGCTTCATGTACGGCGCCGACAGCTCGTCCTTCAGCACCTCGGCCTCGCTGGCCGGGTCCAGCCGGCCACGGCGCCCGGCCGACAGGCTCTGGGCCGCGAGGACCCGCTCCTCGAGCGCGTCCAGGGCGATGTCGACGGCGGCCGTGTCGTAGCCGTGGCGGACCATCTCGAAGCCGACCTGTCGCACCTCGGTGGCGGTCGGCATCGGGAAGAGCCCGCTGAACGAGACCTCGACGTGGTTGAGGAACACGTCGACCTGGCGCGGGTGGTAGCCCTTGCGCAGCCGTCCGACTCGCGGAAACCGGGTGTGGCTCATCCGGTCACCGCGGCCAGCTGGCCGCAGGCGCCGTCGATCTCCCGCCCCCTGGTGTCGCGGACCGTGGTCGGGATGCTGTGGGCGCGCAGCCGCTCGACGAAGGTGCGCTCGACCTTCGGGTCGCTCGCCGTCCATCGGGAGCCGGGCGTGGGGTTGAGCGGGATGGGGTTCACGTGCACCCAGCCGCGACCGCGCCGGTTGAGCTCGGTGCCCAGCAGGTCCGCCCGCCAGGAGTGGTCGTTGACGTCCCGGATCAGGGCGTACTCGATGCTCACCCGGCGTCCCGTCGCGTCGAAGTATCGGCGGGCGGCGTCGAGCACCTCGGCGACCTTCCAGCGGGTGTTCACCGGCACGAGCTCGTCGCGTAGCTCGTCGTCGGGGGCGTGCAGCGACAGGGCCAGCGTGACGTTCAGCCCCTCGCTGGTCAGCCGGTTCATCGCCGGCACGAGCCCCACCGTCGACACGGTGACGTTGCGCTGGGACATACCGAGGCCGTCCGGAGCCGGGTCGGTGAGCCGGCGGACCGCGCCGAGCACCGCCGTGTAGTTCGCCAGGGGCTCACCCATCCCCATGAACACGACGTTGGAGACCCGGCCCGGGCCGCCGGCGACCTCGCCGCGCCGCAGCATCCGCGCGCCGGCGACGACCTGGTCGACGATCTCCCCCGCCGACATGTTGCGGGTCAGCCCGGCCTGCCCGGTCGCGCAGAACGGGCAGTTCATGCCGCAGCCTGCCTGCGACGACACGCACATCGTGACCCGCCCGGGGTAGCGCATCAGGACGCTCTCGACGGTCGCGCCGTCGAAGAGCCGCCACACCGTCTTGCGGGTCATCCCGCCGTCGCAGTCCAGGTGCCGGACCGGTGTGAGCAGCGGCGGCAGCAGCGCCGCGGCCAGCCGGGTCCGGGCAGCCAGCGGGACGTCCGACATCTGCTGCGGGTCGTCGGTCAGGTGGCCGAAGTAGTGCGTCGAGAGCTGACCCGCCCGGAAGGCGCGCTCGCCCAGCTCGGTGACGGCGTCCCGGCGCTCGGCCGGTGTCAGATCGGCCAGGTGCCGCGGCGGCTTCGCGCGACGGGGCGCGGCGAAGGTCAGCTCTCCTGCGGCGGGCATGGTGGCGTCAGTCTCTCAGGCGGGGACGAGCCAGGACAGCAGCAGGTAGGTCACCGGTGCAGCCAGCAGGAGGGAGTCGAGCCGGTCCATCATCCCGCCGTGACCGGGGAGCAGGCTGCCCATGTCCTTGATGCCCAGGTCGCGCTTGATCATCGACTCGCCGAGGTCGCCCAGCGTGGCAGCCACCATCGCCGCGAGCCCGATCACGACACCCTCCCAGGCGGCGCCGCCGAGCATGGCCGGGAGCAGCACGGCCCCGCCCACGGCGCAGAACAGCGCCGACCCGACGGCGCCTTCCCACGACTTCTTCGGGCTGATGGTCGGCGCCATGGGGTGCTTGCCGAACAGCACGCCGGACGCGTAGCCCCCGACGTCGCTGAGCACGGTGAGCGCGATGAAGACCACAACCCGGTCGGCGCCGTCGTCCTCGCGCAGCAGCAGGGCGGCGAACGACGCGAGGAACGGGACGTACATGGTGGCGAAGACACCGGCCGTCACGTCCCGGACGTAGCCCGCGGGGTTCTCGGGCAGTCGCCACAGCATGGTCGCGAGGATGGTGAGGGTCAGCGCCACGAGGAGCGGCTCACTGCCTCCGGCGTACGCGGACGACGTGAGGGCCACGGCACCGACGGCAACCGGGACGATCGGCACGCGGACCTGGCCGCCGCGCAAGGCGTTCGTCAGCTCCCACACCGCCAGGACGATCGCCACGACGATGACGCCCAGGAACGCCGGCTTCCACACGTACAGCGCGAGGAGGATCAGCGCCGCGAGCGCCAAGCCCACCCCGACGGCGGCCGGCAGGTTCCTCCCGGCCCGGGTACGCCGCTCGGGCGGCGGGACCGGCTCCATCGGGACCGGCTCGAGCGGAGAGGGGTTCTCCCGGTCCGGCCCGTCCGCCGCCTGGTCTGCCGTCATGAGTGAAAGCCGCGCACCTCAGACCTCGAGGAGCTCGGACTCCTTGTGCTTGAGCAGGTCGTCGACGGTGGCGACGTACTTCTGGGTGACCTTCTCGAGCTCCTTCTCGGCACGCATCACGTCGTCCTCGCCGGCCTCGCCGTCCTTGGCGAGCCGGTCGAGCTCGTCCTTGGCGTGGCGGCGGATGTTGCGGATCGAGACCTTGGCGTCCTCCGCCTTGCGGTGCGCGACCTTGATGTACTCCTTGCGTCGCTCCTCCGTGAGCTGCGGGAAGACCACCCGGATGATCGCGCCGTCGTTGGTCGGGTTGACGCCGAGATCGGAGTCGCGGATGGCCTTCTCGATGGCGTTCATCGCGCTCTTGTCGAAGGGGGTGAGGGTCAGCATCCTGGCGTCGGCGACGTGGAAGGACGCCAGCTGGTTCACCGGAGTCGGCGCGCCGTAGTAATCGACCATGATCTTGGAGAACATGCCCGGGTTCGCCCGGCCGGTGCGGATCGAGCCGAAGTCCTCCCTGGCCACGGAGACGGCCTTCTCCATCTTCTCCTCGGCCTCGAAGAGGGTCTCGTCGATCACGGGTGTCTCCTGGGTCGGTTCGGGGTCAGGACGGTCAGGACTGTCAGGCGTCGGGCCCGATGAGGGTGCCGATCTTGTCGCCGTGCACGGCGCGGGCGATGTTGCCCTCCCCGGTGAGATTGAACACGACGATGGGCAGCCGGTTGTCGCGGCAGAGGCTGATGGCCGTGGCGTCGGCCACCTTCAGCCCGCGCGAGAGGAACTCGTCGTAGCTCAGCCGGTCGAAGCGCACCGCGTCGGCGTTGGACTTGGGGTCCGAGTCGTAGACGCCGTCGACGCCCTTCTTGCCCATCAGCAACACCTGGGCGCCGATCTCGAGAGAGCGCTGCGCGGCCACTGTGTCGGTCGAGAAGTACGGCATGCCGGCCCCGGCGCCGAAGATGACGACGCGGCCCTTCTCGAGGTGACGGATCGCGCGACGCGGGATGTAGGGCTCGGCGACCTGGCCCATCGCGATGGCGGTCTGCACGCGGGTGTCGACGCCCTGCTTCTCCAGGAAGTCCTGCAAGGCGAGACAGTTCATGACCGTGCCGAGCATGCCCATGTAGTCGGCACGGGCCCGGTCCATGCCGCGCTGAGAGAGCTCGGCGCCCCGGAAGAAGTTGCCGCCGCCGACCACGACCGCCACCTGCACGCCGGCCCGGACCACGTCGGCGATCTGGCGGGCCATCGCGGCGACGACGTCGGGGTCGACCCCGACCTGGCCGCCGCCGAATACCTCACCCGACAGCTTGAGGACGACGCGGCGGTAGCCGTCGCCTTCCCTGGTCTGGCTGCCAGGCGACGAGGAGGCCGCGAGCCCGTCGGTTCCCTCGGTGAGATCCTGCACGGTCGCGGCCTCCTCGTTCGTGGCGTCTGGTCCTGCCTGCAGTCTGCCAGCAGCGCCGGTCAGACCGGTCCGATCAGCTCCCGCCGACCTCGAACCGGGCGAAACGGAGCACGGTCACGCCGGCCTCGTCGAGCAGCGCCTTGACCGTCTTCTTGCTGTCCTGGACCGACGGCTGCTCGAGCAGCGCAACGTCCTTGAAGAAGCCGTTCACCCGACCCTCGACGATCTTCGGGAGGGCCTGCTCGGGCTTGCCCTCCTCGCGGGCGGTGGCCTCGGCGATGCGCCGCTCGTTCTCGACGACGTCGGCGGGGACCTCGTCGCGGGAGACGTACTGCGGGCGCATGGCCGCGATCTGCATCGCGGTGCCCCGCGCCGCGTCGAGGTCGGAACCCTCGAACTCCACGAGCACGCCGACCTGGGGAGGCAGGTCCGAGGAGCGCTTGTGCATGTACGAAGCCACCTGGCGGCCCTCGGCGCCCAGGACGACCGCGCCGGTGAGCTCGAGCTTCTCCCCGATCACGGCGGCGACCGAGTCGATGTTCTCGGCGACCGTGCGGCCGTCGGCCAGGACCTCGGCCAGCAGGGCGCTGACGTCCGCCGTGCCGGTCTTGGCCGCGTGCGCGACGATGTCGGCCGCGAGCTGCTGGAACTGCTCGTTCTTGGCGACGAAGTCGGTCTCGCAGTTGAGCTGGATCATCGCGCCCTCGGCGGCGGCGACCAGGCCGTTGCTCGCGGTCCGCTCGGCGCCCCGCTCCTTGACCTTCGTCTCGCCCTTGATCCGCAGGGTCTCGACGGCCTTGTCGAAGTCGCCGTCGGCCTCCTCCAGCGCCTTCTTCGCGGCCATCATGCCCGCGCCGGTGGCGTCGCGGAGCTTCTTGACCTCGGCGGCGGTGATGTTCGCCATCTCTCGCTCTCTTCGTGTCTCGTCGGTGGCCGCGCGGCGCGCGAGGGCGCCGCCACGGCTTCCGTGGGTGCCGGGCCGCCGTGTCCGGCGACCGGCGGGGTCAGGACTGCTCGGCGGTGGGGCTCTCAGCTGCGGCCGGGTCGGTGCCCGCGCTCTCGGCTGCGGCCGTGTCGGTGCCCGCGCTCTCGGTGGCAGCGGCCTCGGCCCCGGCACCCTCGACGGCCTCGCCGGGGCCGGGCGCCGGGGTGCCCTGCGCGGCCTGGCCGCGCAGGAGCTCCTGCTCCCACTCGGCCAGCGGCTCGTCGGTGGCGAGCTGCCCCTCGGGCTTCTCGTCGGCGTCCTGGGACGTGCGCACGCGGGCCATCAGGCCCTCGGCGACGGCGTCGGCGATGACGCGGGTCAGCAGCGTGACCGAGCGGATGGCGTCGTCGTTGCCGGGGATCTTGTAGTCGACGTCGTCGGGGTCGCAGTTGGTGTCCAGGATCGCGACGACCGGGATGCCCAGCTTGCGGGCCTCGCCGACGGCGATGTGCTCCTTCTTGGTGTCGACGATCCAGACCGCGCTCGGGACGCGGGCCATGTCCCGGATGCCGCCGAGGGTGCGCTCGAGCTTCTCCTTCTCGCGCTGGAGGACGAGCAGCTCCTTCTTGGTCATGCCCGAGCCGGGCACGTCGTCGAAGTCGAGCTGCTCGAGCTCCTTGAGCCGCTGCAGCCTCCCGTGCACGGTCTGGAAGTTGGTGAGCATGCCGCCCAGCCAGCGCTGGTTCACATAGGGCATGCCGACCCGGGTGGCCTGCTCGGCCACGGTCTCCTGGGCCTGCTTCTTCGTGCCGACGAAGAGCACCGAGCCGCCGTGGGCGACGGTCTCCTTGATGAACTCGTAGGCGCGGTCGATGTAGGACAGCGACTGCTGCAGGTCGATGATGTAGATGCCGTTGCGCTCGGTGAAGATGAAGCGCTTCATCTTCGGGTTCCAACGGCGGGTCTGGTGCCCGAAGTGCACGCCGCTCTCGAGCAGCTGCTTCATGGAGACGACCTGGTTCGTGGCCACGGCCGTGCCTGCCTTTCCTGCGCGCCGCAAGTGGGGCCCGCTGCTGCGGACCCCTGGCTGCCGGCGCGCCCATCGGTTGCCTGGCGGGCGGCCGGGCGGCCGTCCGCCTCCTGACACCCGTGAGTGCGCTCGCCGCCGTCGCCAGTGCGGGTCGGGCGGACCGGTGAGCGCGCCCCCGCCGGTGGACGAGTCCGATGGCGGTAGACGGGCGTGCGAAGTCGGCCCACCGGAGCGGGCCGCTGGGAGGAGTGTACGCCGGAGCCTCCGCGGTCCTGAAATCCGCGGTCATGCACAGGCCGAGCTCCCCGTCGCGTCGTCCACATCCTCGCCCGCCGCGTCGGGTCCGAGCCCTCGCCGGGCACAGGCTGGCCGGTGTGCGACACACCCGCCTCTGGTCCCGACTCGGCGCGCTCCTGCTCGGCTGCCTGCTCTGCTGCGGCTGGGTCTGGCCGCTCGACCCGCAGCCGCGGGTCGTCGCCGGCTTCGAGGCCCCGACCGGGCCCTACGCCGCGGGCCACCGGGGTGCCGACCTCGCCGCCGAGGTCGGCGAGCCGGTCCGGTCGGCGGGTTTCGGGGTGGTGGCCTTCGCCGGGCCGGTGGCGGGTCGGGGGGTGGTGAGCGTCGACCACGCGGACGGCCGGCGTACGACCTACGAGCCGGTGTCGCCGGTCGTGGCGGCGGGTGACCCGGTCCGTGAGGGCCAGGTTCTGGGCACCCTCTCTGCGGCGCCGGGCCACTGCCTGCCGGCCACCTGCCTGCACTGGGGCCTGCGGGTGGGCGAGACCTACCTCGACCCGCTGGCCCTCGTCGGCGCCGTCACCGTGCGGCTGCTGCCCGTCTGGAACGTCGACCCGGCCGACGGACCTGACCCGTGGGCGGCGCCGCTCGTCGGGCACTGGCCGGCGATGGCGCCGGACCGCGGCCCGCTCATGGCGCGCGGATGAGGACCCGGGCGGACGTGCCGTCTGGCGCGGTCAGAGCAGCGACGGCAGGTCGGCGGCGAGCCGGCGATAGTCGGCGGGCGCGTTGTAGGCCTGGGCCGAGAGCCGGACGAAGCCGCGACCCGCCCAGGCGGTGACGGCCACCTCGACCGCTGCCTCCTCCCCGATCCGGGCCTGCAGCGCGTCGGCCTGGGCGGTGTCGGTGACCAGGCCGTCCGGCAGGGGCACGAGCTGCATGCTGACCGCCGGGTCGCGGGGCAGCTCCGCGGTGTCGACGCCCAGAGCGGCGGCGACCTCCTGTTGACCGGCGACGGCGAGCTCGACGTTGTGCCGCCGCAGCCGGTCCAGGCCCAGCCGCTCGAGGACACGCAGCGCGCGCGGCGCGGCCAGCCAGGCCGTGAGGTCGTCGGTGCCCACGTCGTCGAAGGCCGTCGGGAAGCCCTGGGTCTCGCCCCAAGAGGCCACGAGCGGACGCAACTGATGTCGCCAGCGCTCGTCGGCGTGCAGCACAGCGGTGCCCGGGGGCGCGCAGCCCCACTTGTGCAGGCTGCCGGTCCAGAAGTCGGCGCCGAGCCGGTCGAGGTCGACTGCGAGCATCCCCGGCGCATGGGCCCCGTCCACCAGGACGGCGATGCCGCGTTCCCGCAGTGCGGGAACGAGCTCGACCAGCGGCAGCCGGCGGGCGGTCGGGCTGGTCACCTGCTCGAGCACGACGACCCTGGTGTGCTCGTGGACGGCCCCGAGAACTGCCGCCGCGGCCGTCGCGTCGTCGGCCCCGAGCGGCACGTGGACCGTGTCGAGCCGGGCGCGGGCCCGCTCGGTCCAGCGACCGGCGGCGATGCGCACCGCGCCGTAGGCGTGGTCGGTCAGGAGCACGGCATCGTCCGGCTCGAGCGGGAAGCAGGCGAGGACCGTGTTCACGGCGGCGGTCGCGTTGCGGACGAACGCCAGCGAGTCCGGCTGGGCACCGAGGAACAGCGCCACCTCGGCCCGTGCCTGGTGCAGCGCCCCAGGCAGCTCGCGGCTGAAGAACCGCACCGGATTGCCCTCCATGCGGTCGCGCCAGGACTGCTGCTCCTCGAGCACCGGTGTCGGGACGGCACCGTAGGACCCGTGGTTGAGGTGGGCGACCGTGCCCTCGAGCGGCCAGAGCGCCCGGACCTCGGGCCAGTCAGGGCCCCACAGCGGGTTGGCGTTCGGGTCGGCGGTCACCGTCGGAGGCTCGGCAGGCACCCGGCCAGCCTATGGGCGTGTCGGCGCCCGACCTGGCAGGGTCGGGCCCGTGCAAGGCGCGACACCGGGGCCGGGGTGGGGATCCGCGTCCAGGCCCTCGCCGGCGAGACGGCTGCGGGTGGCGTTGGTGGTGCTGGTTGCCGCGGTGCTGCTGCCGACCGGCGCTCGTGCGGTCGTGGGCAGCGAGCGCCCGGCCCACCACCCCAGCCGGCTCACCCACCTCGGGGGCGCCCGGCAGGTCCTCGTCGTCACCTCACCCTCGTGGTCGAGCAGCCACGCCCGGCTGCGGGCGTACGAGCAGACGGCCGACGGGGCATGGCGGCGATTGCTCGGCCCGGTCGCGGCCCGGCTGGGGCGCAACGGCTTCGCACCTGCCGCCTCCCGGCGCCAGGGCACCAGCACCACCCCGGCCGGTACCTTCAGGGTGCTGTGGGCGTTCGGCACCTGGCGCGACCCGGGCACCGCCCTGCCCTATCGCGAGGTGGACCCGGACGACTGGTGGCCCTACGACCCCCGCGACCCGGCGACCTACAACGTGTGGCAGCCCCGACGGACCTCGGCCGCGGACTGGCGGACGAGCTGGGCGGAGGACCTGTCGTCCTACGGCCGGCAGTACCGTCACGCCGCCGTGCTGGACTTCAACCTGCCCTCCGAGGTGCACCGCACGGGCGGCGAACGGGTGGCGCGCGAGCCGGCGGACCCCCGGCGCGGCGGGGGTATCTTCCTGCACGTCGACCGGCCGGGCGCCACCACCGGCTGCGTGTCGGTCGCCCAGGCGGACCTGCGCCGGGTGCTGCGCTGGCTCGACCCGGCAAGCCGGCCGGTGGTCGTGATGGGGCCGCGGTCGGCGATCACCAGGATGTGACGGGCCGCTTCATCAGTCCTTGGAGTCGGCGAGCTTGCCGCGCAGCTGCAGCACTGCCTTGGTGTGCATCTGGCAGATCCGGCTCTCGGTGACGCCGAGCACCTGGCCGATCTCGGCCAGCGTCAGCCCCTCGTAGTAGTAGAGCGTCACGACGATCTTCTCCCGCTCCGGAAGCATGTTGATCGCCTTGGCGAGGAGGAACTTCGTCTCCTCGGACTCGAAGGCGAGGACGGGGTCCTCGGCCCGGGTGTCCTCGAGGGTGTCGACCAGGCTGAGCTTGTCGCCCTTCTCGCCGCCCACGCTGAGCAGCTCGTCGAGGGCCACCACGTTCACGAACGACACCTGGCTGAAGATCTGGTGCAGGTCGTCGAGGCCGATGCCCATCTCGGCGGCGACCTCGGCCTCGCTGGGCGTGCGGTGCAGCTCGCTCTCGAGCTTGGCGTAGGCCTTCTCGACCTCACGCGCCTTGTAGCGCACCGAGCGCGGGATCCAGTCGATGGCGCGCAGCTCGTCGATGATCGCGCCGCGGATCCGGCTGATGGCGTAGGTCTCGAACTTGATGGCCCGCTCGAGGTCGAACTTGTCGATGGCGTCGATCAGGCCGAAGATGCCGTACGACACGAGGTCGGCCTGCTCGATGTTCGGCGGCAGACCGACGCCGACACGGCCGGCGACGTACTTGACCAGCGGGGAGTAGTGCAGGATCAGGCGCTCGCGCAGCGCGGCGTCGCCGGTCTTCTTGTACTCCTGCCAGAGCTCGCGCAGCGCCGCCTCGGCAGCGCTCTTCTCGGCGGCGGCGTCGTCGAGGACAGCCTCTCGCGCGGTCGCGGCGCCCACTCCCCCGGCTGACGTGGCGGCCGGGGAGCCGTCACGCCCGTGGGTGCGCTTGGTCATATGTCGCCTTCAGCCTGTCGACGGACACGTGGGTGTAGATCTGCGTTGTCGCGAGCGTAGCGTGGCCGAGCAGCTCCTGAACGGATCTCAGGTCCGCGCCACCCTCCAGAAGGTGCGTGGCGGCTGAGTGCCGCAGGCCGTGCGGCCCCAGGTCGGGGGCGCCCGGGACGTGGGCCAGCAGCGCGTGCACGGCTCGGCGCACCGTCCGCGGATCGACCCGGCGGCCCCGCGCCCCGAGGAAGAGCGCCGGCCCGCTGGTGGGGGTCGCGAGGGCCGGTCGTCCGTCGGCCAGCCAGCGGTCCAGGGCTCGCAGCGCCGGCGCGCCCACCGGGACGGTGCGCTCCTTCGCGCCCTTGCCGAGGACGCGCAGGACCCGTCGCGCCCGATCCACCTCGTCCACGTCGAGCCCGCACAGCTCGCCCACCCGGATCCCGCTGGCGTAGAGCACCTCCAGCATCGCGAGGTCGCGCAGGGCGACCGGGCCCTCGTCGTCGGCGGCGAGCCCCGCGACGTGCAGCAGCGCGTCCGCCTCGTCGCGCCGCAGTACGCCGGGAAGGGGCCGACCGGTCCGGGGGGTCGCGAGCAGCGACCCCGGGTCGGTGGCGATCAGCCCGCGCCGATGAGCCCAGGCGGTGAAGCCCCGCGCCGCGGCGGCCCGCCGGGCCAGCGTCGTGCGCGCCATCCCGCGCGTGGCCTGGCCGGCAAGCCAGCTGCGCAGCACCAGCAGGTCCAGGTCGGCGACCCGGCCCCGGCCCATGCGGGTCGCGTGGTCGACCAGCGTGGCGACGTCGCCGCGGTAGGCGCGCACGGAGTGCTCGGACAGCCCGCGCTCCGAGCGCAGGTGCCGGACGAACGCCTCCAGCTCGACCGCCAGGTCGCCCGGGGCACGGTCCGCCGGCGCGGCGTCGGTCCCTCCTGGCCCGCTCACGCGGCCCACGGTGGAGCGGGACGCCCCCGGACGCAAGCACCGCCGCGCCGGGCCACCGATCAGGTTGCGGCCCGGCGCCAGGCACCGTCGCGGTTCTCGGCCAGGCCCGCGCCGGCGAGCAGGGCCAGCCCACGCAGGACGCTCGGGCCGTCGACGCCGGCCGCCACCCCCACCGCGTCAGGGCGGGCCCACCGGCGCATCGGCAGGGCCTCCAGCACGCGCAGGGTGATCGGGTCCAGGCCGTCCCCTGGACGCCACTCACCTCGCCGCTCCGGGACGGCGTCGTCGCCGAGCCGGCCGACGACCTCGACGATATCGGCCGCGTCGGTCACCAGACAGGCGCCGTAGCCGCGGACCAGCTCGTGACAGCCGACGGACAGCGCCGAGGTCACCGGACCCGGGACCGCCATCACCGGCCGCGACAGCTCGTCCGCCCTGCTCGCCGTGCTCCGAGCGCCGCTGCGGGCCGCGGCCTCGACGACCACCGTCCCCCGGCCGAGCGCGGCGATCACCCGGTTGCGCTCGAGGAACCGCGTTCGCGTGGGGCGCGCGCCGGGTGGCAGCTCGGACACGACGGCGCCCGATCGGCGTACGTGGGCCAGCAACCCTTCGTGAGCGGCCGGGTAGGCGACGTCCACCCCGCAGGCCAGGACGGCGACCGTCTCGCCGTCCACCGCGAGCGCGCCGCGGTGCGCGGCGGCGTCGACACCGAACGCACCGCCGCTCACCACGGTCCACCCGCGGTCGGCCAGCCCAGCGGCCAGCTCGGCGGAGACGTGCTCGCCGTACGCCGTACACGCCCGTGCGCCCACGACCGCCACCGAGCGCCACGTCGTCGCCGCGAGGTCGGCACTGCCGGAGACCCACAGCAGCAGCGGCTCCCGGGGCCCGAGGTCTCCCAGCTGCGCCGGCCACTCCTCGTCGCCCGGGACCAGCAGCCGGATGCCGCCGCGGGCTGCGACCTCGAGGTCCTGGTCGACGTCGAGCCGCTGGAGACGGGCCTGGTAGTGCGAGGGGCGCCCGTCCGGCAGCGTTCCGGCCCGGATCCGCGCCAGCACCTCCTCGGCGCCGAGAGAGCCGACGAGGCGGCCGAGGTCGGCGTCGCCCGGCTCACCCAGGTGGCTGAGCGCCACCCGCGCCCGGGTGTCGGCGCCGGCCACGGCCCGGACCCCCGCACCGGGGGTCATGCCGCCCGCCGGTGCGGTGCCCGGCAGTCCAGGGCCACGCCGACGTCGCCCGCGTCCGGCTGGTCCCGCCCGGCGAGGTCGGCCAGGGTCCAGGCGACGCGCACCACCCGGTCGACGCCGCGGGCGGTGAGCTGACCGAGGTCGAGCAGCCGCTCCGCCTGGGCGACGACCTCCCACGGCAGCCGCCACCGGCGGCGCAGGACGTGGCCGGGCACCTCGGCGTTGACCCGCCACGGGGTACCTGCGAGCCGCGCCGCCATCCGCTCCCGCGCCTGGGCAACCCGCGCAGCCACCGCGGCGGAACCTTCCGCACCCGAGGGGTCCCCCCGCAGGTCGGCCCGCGACGCGGCGAGCATCTCGATGCGCAGGTCCACCCGGTCCAGGAGCGGACCGGAGAGCCGGCTGAGGTAGCGGATCCGCGCCATCGGCGTGCACGAGCACTCGGCACCGCGCTCGAGGGCCAGGCCGCACGGGCAGGGGTTGGCGGCGAGCAGGAGCTGGAAGCGGGCCGGGAAGCGGACCTGGGCAGCAAGCCGGGCAACCGTGATCTCACCGGACTCGAGCGGCTCTCGCAGTGCGTCCAGCACGCCGGGCGCGAACTCCGGGGCCTCGTCCAGGAACAGGATCCCGCGGTGGGCCAGCGAGGCCGCGCCCGGCCGGACGTACGACGACCCGCCCCCGACGATCGCCGGGACGGACGCCGTGTGGTGCGGTGCCTGGAACGGTGGCACGCGTAGCAGCGGGGTGCTGCCTGCCCCGCGCAGCGCCCCGGCCACCGAGTGGACCGCGGTCACCTCGAGCGCGGACTCCCGGTCCAGCGGGGGCAACAGCCCGGGGAGCCGCTCGGCCAGCATGGTCTTGCCCGCGCCCGGCGGGCCCAGCATCAACAGATGGTGCCCACCGGCGGCCGCCACCTCGAGCAGGA
Source organism: Actinomycetes bacterium (assembly GCA_036375795.1). Taxonomy (GTDB): domain Bacteria; phylum Actinomycetota; class Actinomycetes; order JACCUZ01; family JACCUZ01; genus DASVBQ01. The sequence goes on along the minus strand of DASVBQ010000365.1, from coordinate 13,853 downwards.
ACCGAGCCGTCTGCTGGCCGAGCACGTCCGCCAGGTCCGGCGTGTGCAGGTCGTCCTCCGGGTCGGCGGCCGCGGCCGGACCCGGCTCGTCGGCCTCCTCCGGCGGCTCCTGCCCGCGGGCACGGGCGACGAGGGCGCGCAGGGTCGCCACCCCGGTGACCCGCAGGCCGGGGACCAGGGCGGCCTCCGCGACGTTCGCGGCGGGCACCACCACGCTCTCCACGCCCGCCCGGGCGGCCGCCGCGACCGCCGGCAGCACCCCGCGGACCGGGCGGACCCGCCCGTCCAGGCCGAGCTCCCCGATCAGCACCGCGGGCGCGAAGACCCCCGACGGCACTTCCGCCTGCGCGGCCAGCAGCGCCGCGGCGATGGCCAGGTCGAAGCTCGAGCCGCGCTTGGGAAGGCTGGCCGGGGACAGGTTGACGGTGACCCGCCGGGTGGCGGGCCAGTCCTGGCCGCTGTTGAGCATCGCGGCCCGCACCCGGTCGCGCGACTCCGACAGGGACGTGTCGGGCAGCCCGACGAGGCTGTACGACGGCACGCCCGGGCTCAGGTCCGCCTCGACGTCGACGAGGTGCCCGTCGACCCCGATCAGGGCCACGCCCCGCGTACGCCCGAGCGCCACGTCAGGCCACCCCGCGGACGTGGTCGACCTGCGCCGGCCCGCGCGGAGGTCGGAGGACCCCGACGAGGTCGATCCGCACCTCCGGCACCCCCAGCGACCGCTGGTGCATCCACGCCGCCGCGAGCCGCCGCAACCGGGCGGCCTTGCGCCGGGTCACCGCCTCCAGCGGAGAGCCGAAGGCGTTCGACGTCCGGGTCTTCACCTCGCAGAACACCAGCACGTCCCCGTCCCGGGCGACGATGTCGATCTCACCCGTCGGGCAGCGCCAGTTGCGGTCCAGGATCACCATGCCCGCGGACACCAGGTGCGCCACCGCCACCCGCTCGCCGTAGGCGCCCACCGCGTCCTTGACCCGCACCCCGCCTCCTCCGCCGTCCGCCACACGGACCAGCCTGCTGGCACGGGCCTGTCGATCGGGCGGGCAGCCGGAAGCTGTGGACGAGCGAGCCCGCGCCGCCGCCTGGGGACGGCTCGGCGGCTCGGCTAGGTCGACGAGTCCTGGATGCGGTCGACCGACAGCTCGGTGCGGGCCAGCTCCTCGACGTTGACATCCTTGAACGTCAGCACGCGGACGTTCTTGACGAAGCGCGCCTGCCGGTACATGTCCCACACCCAGGCGTCGGACATCGTCACCTCGAAGTAGACCTCTCCCCCGTCGGTGGTGCGAGGGGTCACGTCCACGGAGTTGGTCAGGTAGAAGCGGCGCTCGGTCTCCACGACGTAGGTGAACAGCCCCACCACGTCGCGGTACTCGCGGTAGAGCTGCAGCTCCATCTCGGTCTCGTACTTCTCCAGGTCCTCCGCGCTCACCCGGTCAGCACCTCCTCGTCGAGCTCGTCCACCCGCACGAGGGTCCGGGCCGGTATCCGCTCGTCACCCGGCGCCCGTCGTGCCACGTTGACGTAGGAGAACCGGTGCTCCGCGCACGGGCCGTGCTCGTCGAGGGCGGCGTTGTGCACCGGTGTGACGTAGCCCTTGTGCCCGAGGAAGTCGTACGACGGGAAGCGCTCGTGCAGGGTCGCCATGATGCGGTCCCGGGTGACCTTCGCGACGACCGACGCCGCCGCGATGGAAGCGCTCACCCGGTCACCCTTCCAGACCGCGAGGGCCGGGGCCGGCAGGCCGCGGATCGGGAACCCGTCGGTGAGCACGTACGCGGGGGTGACCGACAGCTGGGCCAGCGAACGCCGCATCCCCTCGACGTTGCAGACGTGCAGCCCCGTCCGGTCGACCTCGCCGGCGGGGATCACGACGGCCGCCCAGGTCAGCGCCCGCCGCACGACCTCGTCGTAGACGCGCTCCCGCGCGGCCGCGGTGAGCAGCTTCGAGTCGGCCAGCCCGGGCACCTGCCCGCGCTTGCCGGTGGGCAGCACGACCGCCGCCACGACGAGCGGTCCGGCGCAGGCACCACGGCCCGCCTCGTCGGCGCCGGCGACCGGGGTGAGGCCGGCACGCTCCAGCGCACGTTCGTACGCCCACAGGCCGGCGTCGCGCCGGACCACGAACCGTCGCGGCCCGCCCATCAGGCGTACACCTGCTCAGCCATCGTCTGCGAGCCTACGACGGAGGGCGCCGTCAGCCGGTGGACTCGGCCAGCAGCGGCCGGTCGAAGGTCTCGGGACGGTTCAGGAACTGGGTCCGGTCCAGCGGCCAGACGATCGTGAAGGCCCTCCCGATCACGTCGTCGACCGGGACGAACCCCATGCCCGGCTGCTGCCGGTGGGCCCGGCTGTCCTCGGACACCGAGCGGTGGTCGCCCATCACCCACAGGCTGCCGTCGGGGACCGTGAACGGGCCGAACTCCTCCAGCGAGGGCTCGTCCCCGGGGTAGACGTACGGCTCGTCGAGCGGGACGCCGTTGACGGTGACGCGGCCCTGGTCGTCGCAGCAGGCGACCTTGTCGCCGCCGACGCCGATGACCCGCTTGATGAGGTCCTCCTCGCCGACGGCCGGCGCCAGGCCGATGAAGACCAGCGCGTCGCGCACCGCGCCCAGCACCCCGTTGCGGTCGACCGCCTCGCCCGGCCCGTTGAGCCAGCCGCCGGGGTCGTGGAACACCACGACGTCCCCACGGTGGATCTCGTCAGGCTTGTCGGCGAGCTTGTTCACCAGCACCCGGTCGTTGACCAGGAGGGTGTTCTCCATGGATCCGGACGGGATGTAGAACGCCTGGACCAGGAACGTCTTGATGAGCACCGAGATCACCAGAGCGGTGATGACGATGCCGGGGAGCTCGCGCATGAAGGACTTCTTCTTCGGCGGCTGCCGGTGCGCGCGGCGCGGAGCGGGCGTCGGGGGGGCGGGGGTCGGGGGGGCGGGCGGCGGCTCCGGCGCCGCCTGCTGCGGCGGCGGCGCGTCGTCCGTCGTCATCGTGCCCTTCCTCCGTCCCCGAGTGGCACCAGGCTAGGACACGTGGCGCGCGGTTCCTGAGCGTACGGCGTGGCGGCGCCACGTCTCACGGCAGGCCGCCGAGCCGGGGAATGGGCCAGACGACGGCCATCACCCGCCCGATGACGTCGTCGACCGGGACTGTGCCGCCGCCCGGGTCGCCGAGGTGCGCCCGGGAGTCGAGGGAGTCCGACCGGTGGTCGCCCATCACCCAGAGGCGCCCCTCCGGCACCACGACGTCGAACCGCAGCTCGGAGGGGTCGTCCCCCGGGTGGAGGTAGCGGCGCTCGTCCACCGGGCTGCCGTTGACGGTGATGCGGCCCTCGCGGTCGCAGCAGGTCACCCGGTCGCCCCCGACCGCGATGACCCGCTTGACGTAGTCGGTCTCGGCGGGCCGGGCCAGGCCGACCGCGGAACCGGCCGCATGGGCGATCGCGCCGAGCGGGTCACGCGAGACACCGCCACGGGGAACCGGGCCGAAGCTGTCGGTGCCGTCGAACACGACCACGTCGCCCCGCCGGACGTCGTGCAGCCGGTAGCTCAACCGGTCGACGAGGATGCGGTCGCCGACCTGCAACGTCTGCTCCATCGACCCGGAGGGGATGGAGAACGGTGCGACCAGGAAGGTACGGACCGCCATCGCCGCGACCAGCACGACGACCGCGACGAGCGCGAGCTCGCCGGCTCGCTTGCGCCACGTACGCCGAGGGCGGCGGGCCCGCCGGTGCTTCACCAGGTGCCGGGACGGGCTCGGTCAGCGACCGGCAGGGGTGTCCCGGCGCTCCTTGATCTTGGCGGCCTTCCCGCGCAGCTCGCGCAGGTAGTAGAGCTTCGCCCGGCGCACGTCACCGCGGGTCACGACCTCGATCTTGTCGATGACCGGCGTGTGCACCGGGAAGGTTCGCTCGACACCGACGCCGAAGCTGACCTTGCGGACGGTGAAGGTCTCGCGCACGCCGGAGCCCTGCCGACGGATCACGACGCCCTGGAAAACCTGGATACGAGAGCGGGTGCCCTCGATGACCTTGACGTGGACCTTGAGGGTGTCGCCGGGCCGGAAGTCGGGGATGTCCGAGCGCTTCGAGGCGGCGTCGAGGGCGTCCAGCGTCTGCATCGTGGTCTCTTCTCTCGCGGTGCCACAGGTCACCCACGCGGGTGTAGTTGTGTCGGTCGGTGCGCGGTGGCCGATGGGTCGCGCCTCCCCTGTGGCGGGGGCGCAGGCGGCCTGCCGGTTACGCGGCTGGTCAGTCTGCCACAGGGGGCTCGCGGTCGGCCAATCTGCGGAGCCCGCGGTCGGCGCCGGGACCCCAGCCCAGCGCGTCGAGTACCTCGAGGTCGTGCGCGTCCAGGGCGGCCGGGTCGAGCCGGGAGAGCAGGTCAGGGCGGCGTACGGCGGTGCGGCGCAGCGACTCCTCGCGCCGCCAGCGCGCGATGCGGGCGTGGTCGCCCGAGAGCAGCACGTCGGGCACCGCGCGGTCGCGCCAGACCGCGGGCTTCGTCCACCCCGGAGCCTCGAGCAGCCCGTCGGTGTGCGACTCCACCTCCAGCGACTCGGCGTTGCCGATGACACCGGGCAGCAGGCGAGCCACGGCCTCGACGACGGCCAGGACCGCGACCTCCCCGCCGTTGAGCACGTAGTCGCCCAGGGACACCTCGTCGACCCGAGCTCGGGCCGACGCCTCGTCGAGCACCCGCTGGTCGATGCCCTCGTAGCGCCCGCAGGCGAAGAGCAGCCACGGCTCGGCGGCGAGCTCGTGCGCCATCGCCTGGCTGAACGGCGTCCCGCCCGGCGTCGGCACGATGACACGCGGCGGCGCTCCGGTCGGGTCCAGGAGGGCGTCCAGGGCGGCCCCCCACGGCTCGGGACGCATCAGCATGCCCGGCCCCCCGCCGTACGGGGTGTCGTCGACGGTCCGGTGCCGGTCGGTGGTCCATGTGCGCAGGTCGTGGACGCGCAGGTCGAGCAGGCCGTCCTCGATCGCCCGCCCGATGAGCGAGAGGCGAAGCGGCGCGAGGTACTCGGGGAAGATGGTGACGACGTCGACGCGCACGGTCAGCCTTCGTCCACCGGCGAGAGCAGGCCGGGCGGCGGGTCGAGCAGGATCTCGCCGCCGTCGAGGTCGACGGTGGGGACGAAGGGGGCGACGAAGGGCACGAGCACCTCGCTGCCGTCGGCGCGGCGCACCGCGAGCACGTCCTGGCCGGGCAGGTGCAGCACCTCGGCCAGCGTGCCCACCTCGTCACCGGCCACGGTGCGGACCGCGAGGCCGACGAGCTGGCGGTCGTAGAACTCCTCCGGGTCCTCCGGCCGCTCGCCGGGGTCGACGTCGGCCACCAGCAGCACGCCGCGCAGCTGCTCGGCGGCCGTGCGGTCGCCATGGCCCTCGAACGTCAGCAGCAACCGGCCGCTGTGCACCCGCCCGGAGGCGATCGTCAGCGGGCCGGCCGCCGACGGGTCGGTGCGCAGCGTCGTACCTGGGGCGAGGCGGCCCTCGGGGTCGTCGGTGCGCACCTCGACCGACACCTCACCCCGGATCCCGTGCGGCCGGCCGACCCGGCCGACGATCACGTCCACCAGGTCTCCACCTCGCCGCGGACCGGAGGTCGGCTCAGCGCTCGTCGACGTCGAGGAAGTCGATGCGCACGCCACGTCCGGGCTCGAGCGCGCCGACGACGGTGCGCAGCGCCTTGGCGGTGCGACCGCCGCGGCCGATCACCTTGCCGAGGTCGTCGGGGTGCACCCGCACCTCCAGGGTGCGGCCCCGGCGGGTGTTGCGGTCGCGCACGGACACGTCGTCGGGGTGCTCGACGATCCCGCGCACCAGGTGCTCGAGCGCCTCGTCGAGCACGGTCAGCTCTCGTCCTTGGCGGTGGCCTCGGTCGCCTCGGTCGCCTCTCCGGCGGCCGGCGCGTCCTCGGTCTTGGGCTCCTCGGTGACGGTCGCCTCGGCAGCGGGAGCCTCGGCAGCAGGAGCCTCGGCAGCAGGAGCCTCGGCAGCGGGGGCCTCGTCGGTGGCGGCAGCCTTCTTGGCGGCCCGCTTCTTCGGCGTGGTGGCGCCCTCCTTGGCCTGGCCCGCGGAGTCCTTCGCGGCGGCCTCGAAGACGCTCTTCTTGTCGGCCTTCGGCTTGGCCACCTTCAGGGTGCCCTCGGCGCCGGCTTCGCCCTTGAACTTCTGCCAGTCGCCGGTGACCTTGAGGATCGCGGTCACGGGCTCGGTCGGCTGCGCGCCCACGGACAGCCAGTACTGCGCGCGCTCGGAGTCCACCTCGATCAGCGAGGGCTCCTGGGTGGGGTGGTACTTCCCGATCTCCTCGATCGCGCGACCGTCACGCTTGGTACGGGCGTCGGCGACGACGATGCGGTAGTACGGCGCACGGATCTTGCCCATGCGCATCAGCTTGATCTTGACAGCCACGGGTGTGGGACTCCTGAGTTCTGAAGAGTGGCGAGCCTGCACCGCGTGGGGTGCGGTGCCCGGTCGCGCCGGAGTGGACACGGCGGGCACGGTGAGAGGGGCCGCGCACGCCGGGTACAGCCGGTCATCATGCCAGACCCGCTGCCACCTGCCGAAATCCTCGGCCGCGCAGCACCACGAGGCGGGGATGGGCCAGCGCGCCCGGGTCCTCGCGGGGGTCGGTGTCGTAGAGCACGAGGTCCGCCGAGGCACCGGGCTCCAGGCCGGGACGGCCCAGCCACTCCCGCGCCGCCCAGGACGCCGCGGCCAGCGCGTCGGTGGCCGGGAGCCCGACCTGCTCGTGCAGCGCCAGCACCTCCCGGGCGACCAGCCCGTGCGGCAGCACTCCCCCGGCATCGGTCCCGGCGTAGATCCGGACACCCGCCTCGTGCGCGGAGCGCAGCCGCTCGTCGCAGCGGGCGTGCAGGTCGCGCATGTGCGCGGCGTACGTCGGGAACTTGCCCTCCGCCTGCTCGGCGTACGCCGGGAAGTTGTCCAGCTGGACTCGCGTCGGGACCAGCGCCGTGCCGCGGCGCGCCATCTCGTCGATGACCTGGTCCGAGGCGCCCGTGCCGTGCTCGATGCAGTCGATCCCGGCGGTGACAAGCTCGGCCACCGACTCCTCGCCGAAGCAGTGGGCGGTCACCCGGGCGCCCAGCTCGTGCGCGCGGGCGATCGCGGCGGCCGCGACGTCGGCCGGCCAGCAGGCGGCCAGGTCGCCGAGGTCCCGGTCGATCCAGTCGCCGACGAGCTTGACCCAGCCGTCCCCGCGGGCCGCCTGCCGTTCGACCTCGGCGACGAGCTCGTCCGGCTCGACCTCGGCTCCGTAGTTGCGGATGTAGCGCTTCGGCCGGGCGATGTGCCGGCCGGCCCTGATCACCCGAGGCAGGTCGTCGCGGTCGTCGATCCAGTGCGTGTCGACCGGGACGCCCGCGTCGCGCAGCAGCAGCGCGCCTGCGTCGCGATCGGCGAGGATCTGCCGCTCCTGCTCGCCTTCGTCGACCCCGCCGTGCGCGTCGAGCCCGACATGGCAGTGCGCGTCGACCAGCCCCGGGACGACGTAGCCGCGGGTGGTGACACTCTCTGCACCGGGTACCGGCTCAGCCGAGACGTGGCCCGTCTCGTCGACCCAGAGGTCGCGCTCCTCGCCGTCCGGCAGGACGACGGCACGCAGGTGCAGCGGCGGCACCGGCACGGTCAGCGCGGCCCGCCGGGGGGCAGCAGGCCCTTGAGCTCGTCCGGCAGCTCGAAGTCGTCCGGCAGGTCGAGCCCCGCCTCGCCGGACTGGCGGGCCTCCCACTGCTTCTGCTCCAGCGCCCGCTTGGCCGGGTTGCCGGAGCGACCACCCTTCGCCTTGCGCGCCGGCCCGGACTTGCCCTTGGCCTTCTTGCCGCGCCCCATCCCCGGCAGCCCCGGCATCCCGGGCATGCCCGGCATCCCGCCGCCTGACGCGAGCTGGCGCATCATCTTCTGCGCCTCGGTGAAACGGTCCACCAGCCCGTTGACGTCGGACACCGACCGGCCCGAGCCCCGCGCGATGCGCTGGCGCCGGGAGGCGTTGAGGATCTTGTGGTTGCGCCGCTCCTCCGGCGTCATCGACTTGATGATCGCGGTCGTGCGGTCGACCTCGCGCTCGTCGATGTTCTCGATCTGCTCGCGCATCGCGCCCATGCCCGGCAGCATCCCGAGCAGCTTGGACATCGAGCCCATCTTCCGGACGCTCTCCATCTGCGCCAGGAAGTCCTCGAAGGTGAAGTCCTCGCCGCGGCCGAACTTGCCGGCCATCTGCTCGGCCTGCTCCTTGTCGAACGCCTTCTCGGCCTGCTCGATGAGGGTCAGGACGTCACCCATGCCGAGGATGCGCGAGGCCATCCGGTCCGGGTGGAACGCGTCGAAGTCGGTGAGCTTCTCGCCGGCACTGGCGAACATCACCTGACGCCCGGTCACCTTGGCGACCGACAGGGCGGCGCCGCCGCGGGCGTCGCCGTCGAGCTTGGTGAGGACGACGCCGTCGAAGCCGACGCCGTCGAGGAACGCCTGTGCCGTGGTGATCGCGTCCTGCCCGATCATCGCGTCCATCACGAACAGCGTCTCGTCTGGCTGCACCGCGTCGCGGATGTCGGCGGCCTGCTGCATCAGCTCGGCGTCGATGCCGAGGCGCCCGGCGGTGTCGACGACGACGACGTCGTAGAGCTTCGCCCGGGCGTGCGCGACGGCGTCCCGGGACACCACGACCGGGTCACCCACGCCGTTGCCAGGCTCGGGCGCGAACACCGGCACGCCGGCCCGCTCCCCGACGACCTGCAGCTGGGTCACCGCGTTCGGCCGCTGGAGGTCGGCCGCCACCAGGACCGGCTGGTGGCCCTGCTCCTTCAGCCAGTGCGCGAGCTTGCCCGCCAGCGTCGTCTTCCCGGAGCCCTGCAGACCGGCCAGCATGATCACAGTCGGCGGGGTCTTGGCGAACCTGAGCCGGCGCGTCTCGCCGCCGAGGATCTCGATGAGCTCCTCGTTGACGATCTTGATGATCTGCTGCGCAGGGTTGAGCGCCTGGTGCACCTCGGCGCCGCGGGCGCGCTCCCGCACCGCCGAGACGAAGTCCTTGACGACGGGCAGCGCGACGTCTGCCTCGAGCAGCGCCACCCGGATCTCGCGGGTGGTCGCGTCGATGTCGGCGTCGGTGAGCTTGCCCTTGCCGCGCAGGTTCTTGAACGTGGCGGCGAGGCGGTCGTGGAGGGTGGCGAACACAGGAGTCCTTGCGTCGACGGCAGATCTTTACGACGGATGACGAACCCGGCCAGCCTAGCCGCGGCGCGCCGCGAGCCCGGAATCCCGAAGATCGGATGTGTCTTTGGCCGCACCACCTGTGCGACCACGCATCCGATGACGGCGAAATCGGCGCGGTTCGGCGGGTCAGGTCGCCCGGGTTCAGATCGCCCGGGTTCAGGTCGCGCCCGGGTCAGGTCGCCGCGTCGGTCAGCAGGCGCTGCACCTCGCGGGACGCGCCGGTGTCGAGCGGTCTCCCGGCGGCGTCCTGCAGGTAGAACACGTCGACGGCCTCGCCGCCGAGCGTCACGACCCGAGCCCCCCGGACGCTGATGCCCATCAGGGCCAGCGCGCGGCCGAGTCGGTAGAGCAGACCGGGCCGCTCGGCTGCCCGGACCTCGACGACGGTGGCCGACTCCGAGGCACCGTCCATCAGCTCGACCCGCGGTGGCGGTGGCGGGACCGCCGACGGACGGCGGCTCGCCTCGCGCGCCACGAGCTTCTGGGTGACGTCGAGCTCTCCGGCGAGCGCCCGGCTGATGTCGTTGCGCAGCGCGTCCGCCCGCGGTTCGTGGTCGCGGTCGGGCACGACCGTCCAGACGTCGAGTGCCATGCCGCGCTCGGTGCGCAGCTGGGCGGAGCGTACGGAGAGCCGGTGCAGTGCCAGCACCCCGGCGATGGCCGAGAAGAGCCCGGTCCGGTCCGGCGCCGCCACGGTCACGGTCCAGGTGATCGCCTCGTCCGGCTCGGCCAGCACCGCCAGGCGGCCGCGGTCGACGAGCCCGGTCTGCGCGGGGGTCAGCGGCGGCGGGGGCGGCGGCGGCGCACCACCGAGACGCATCCCGACGCGTCGTACCAGGTCGTCCACGAGACTCGCCTTCCACTCGCTCCATGCCGCGGGGCCGGTCGCCCTCGCGTCCGCCCGGGTCAGCGCGGCCAGCAGCTCGAGCGTGCCGCCGTCACCGACCGGCTCCGCCGCAGCCTCGACCGTCGCCGGGTCGTGCAGGTCGCGCCGGGTCGCCGTCTCCACCAGGAGCAGGTGGTGGCGCACCAGCAGCGACAGCGTGGCCACGTCCTCCGGCGCGAAACCCATCCGGGTCGCAGCGGACTCCGCCAGCGGTACGCCGGCCTGGCAGTGGTCCCGGTCGACCGTCTCGGACCCCTTGCCGATGTCGTGCAGCAGGGCGGCCACCAGCAGCAGGTCCGGCCGGCGCACCTCGCGCACCAGCGGCGCCGCGCAGACCGCCGCCTCGAGCAGGTGCCGGTCGACGCTGAACCGGTGCACCGCGTTGCGCTGGGGCCGGTGCCGCACCCGGTCCCACTCCGGCAGCCACCGGGCGACCAGCCCGGCCTGGTCCAGCGCCTCCCACACCGCCACCAGCGGAGGGCCGGCGCCGAGCAGGTCGACGAACAGCTGGCGGGCGTTCTCCGGCCACGGCTCGGTCAGCGGCGGGCTGTCGGCGGCCAGCCGGTCGACCGAGCTGGCCGACAGCGGGAGGCCCGCGCGGGCGGCGCGGGCGGCCAGGCGCAGGGCGAGCATCGGGTCCGACCGGGGGTCGGCCTGCGCGGTGAGGACGGCCTCCCCGTCGTGCTCGGCCAGCCCCGGACCCAGCAGCTTCAGGACGGGCCGGCGGCCCCGGACGAACCGTGAGCGCTGCGGCCGGGTGGCGTGCAGCGCGCGGCGCCAGGTGACGTCCGAGGCGTGGGTCAGCGCCGCGGCCGCCGCGCCCACCTCGCGCAGCAGGGCGTCTGCGTCGTCGAGCCCCAGCGCCCCGGCGACCGCGTCCTGCTCCTGCAGCACCAGCCGGTTGGTGGCCCGCCCGGTCACCAGGTGCAGCGCGTCACGGACGTCGGCCAGCCGGTGTGCGGCCTCGTCGACGTCGTGGTGCGGCCGGTCCGCCACCCACGACGCGGCGACCGCCCGAAGCGACACCAGGTCGCGCAGGCCGCCGCGGCCCTCCTTGAGGTCGGGCTCGACGTCGTGGCGCAGGTCCCCCATGCGAGCGCCGCGGTGGTCCCACGCGTCGCGCAGCTCCGGCAGGCGGCGCCGCGCTGCCGCGCGCCAGTCACCGAGCACCGCGGACCGGAGTCGGCCCACCAGCGAGGGATCTCCGGCGACCGGTCGCGCGTCGAGCAGGCCCAGCAGCACGGCGAGGTCGGCGCTGGCGAGCCGGCGCGCCTCGTCGAACGTCCGGACCGAGTGGTCCAGGCGCACTCCGCTGTCCCAGACCGGGTACCAGACCTTCTCGGCCAGAGCGGCCACGTCGGGTCCGCGGTCCCGGTCTGCGTGCAGGAGCAGCAGGTCCAGGTCGCTGCCCGGGGCGAGCTCGCCACGGCCGTACCCCCCGACCGCGACGAGCGCGGCAGTGCTCGGGAGGACGCCGGTCGCGGCGCTCGCCTGCGCGAACACCTGGCGGAGCCAGGAGTCCGTCAGTGCGGCGAGCCCGCGCCGGCGTCCCCGGCCGCTGGCGCCGGGGCTGCCGTACTCGTCCAGCAGCTCCCGGCGCCGAGCGGCGTAGTCCGCAGGGTTGGCCTCAGAGCGCGTCGACGCCACGGTCACCAGTACGGACCCGGACCACCGTGTCGACCGGGACGGACCAGACCTTGCCGTCCCCGATCCGGCCGGTCTGCGCGCTCTTCACGATGACCTCGATGACGTCGTCGACGTCCGCGTCGTCCACGAGCACCTCCAGCCGCACCTTCGGCACCAGGTCGACGGTGTACTCCGCGCCCCGGTAGACCTCGGTGTGGCCGCGCTGACGGCCGTAGCCGCTCGCCTCGGTCACGGTGATGCCGTGGACGCCGAAGGACTCGAGGGCGCTCTTCACGTCGTCGAGCTTGAACGGCTTGATGACTGCGGTGACGAGCTTCATGCGTCAACCCTCTCCTTCGTGGTGACGGGCGACGGGGTCCCGGAGGCGCGGTAGCCCCCGCCGGTCACCGATCCGAGCTCGTACGCCGACTCCGCGTGCGTCACGAGGTCGACACCGGTGATCTCGGCCTCCTCGTCGACCCGGAAGCCGACCGTCTTCTCGATCGCCGTGCCGATGAGGTACGCCAGCACGAACGAGAACACCGCGACCGCGCCGGCCGCAACACCTTGGCGCCACAGCTGGTCGACTCCGCCGCCGTACAGCAGGCCGTCGACTCCGGCCGGCGCCTTCGAGGTGCCGAGCACGCCGATGAGCAGGGTGCCGACGATGCCGCCGACCAGGTGGACGCCGACCACGTCGAGGGAGTCGTCGTAGCCGAAGGTGTACTTCAGTCCGACGGCCAGCGCACACAGGACGCCGGCGACCGCGCCGAGGGCGATCGCTCCGACCGGGTTCACCGCGGAACAGGCCGGGGTGATGGCCACGAGCCCGGCAACGACACCAGACGCCGCCCCCAGTGACGTCGCGTGCCCGTCGCGGAGCTTCTCCGTCGCGAGCCAGGCGAGCGCGGCGGCCGCGGTCGCGACCAGCGTGTTGATCCACGCCACCGACGCGATGCTGCCCGCGCCGAGCGCGGACCCGGCGTTGAAGCCGAACCAGCCGAACCAGAGCAGCCCGGCGCCCACCATGACGAGCGTCAAGTTGTGCGGGCGAATCGGCTCCTTGCCGAACCCGATGCGCTTGCCGAGCACCAGCGCGAGCGCGAGGCCCGCGGCGCCGGCGTTGATGTGCACGGCGGTGCCGCCGGCGAAGTCGATCGCCTTGAGGTCGTTCGCGATCCAGCCGCCGATCTCGGCGGTGTAGCCGTCGAACGAGAAGACCCAGTGCGCGACCGGGAAGTAGACGACCGTCGCCCACAGCCCGGCGAACACCATCCACGAGCCGAACTTGGCCCGGTCGGCGATCGCCCCGCTGATCAGGGCGACGGTGATGATGGCGAACACGGCCTGGAAGCCGACGAACGCCAGCGGCGGGATGCCGGCCGCCTCTCCCTCCACCCCGCCCAGGGGGTCGGCGGCGAGCAGGCCCTCGAGGCCGGCGAAGTCGAGGTTGCCCAGCAGGCCACCCCCGACGTCGTTGCCGAACGCGAGCGTGTAGCCGTACAGGACCCACAGCACGCTGATGAGACCGAGCGCCCCGAAGCTCATCATCATCATGTTGAGGACGCTCTTGGCGCGGACCATGCCCCCGTAGAACAGGGCGAGGCCAGGCGTCATGAGCAGCACGAGCGCAGCGCTCGTGAGGACCCAGGCGGTGTCGCCTGAACTGGGTGTCACGGATGCCTCCTAGACGGGACGGGTTCCTGTCCCCAGGGAGGTTGGTGGTGCGGCATTTCCGCCCGCGGCGCCGCAGGTTTCCGTCGTGTGACGTTTCCGTCGGGTGCGTTACGTCGCGGTAACACGCATCCGGATCACGAGACCCGGCCAGTCCCACCGTCAGGGAAGGTCCGCGCCGATCCGCAGGACCGCGGCGACCAGCCCGTCGACGTCCTCGTCGGCGGTCCGCGGGTTGATGAAGCACGGGCGGATCGCGGTGCGCCCGCCCACGAGGGTCGGGCTGGGGACGTACGGCGTCTCGGTGTGCAGCCGGCGCACCAGCGCGCGGTTGAGGGCGTCGAGCGCCGCGTCGTCGAGCCCCGGCCGGACGTACCGGAACGAGCAGATCGACAGCTGCGCCTCGCTCAGCAGCT
>DASVBQ010000351.1:0-6946 GCA_036375795.1 Actinomycetes bacterium | reverse complement strand
GTCGTCACCGACCCGGAGGTCGACGGTCCGCTGCGCGCGGCCGCGGCTGCCCGGCTGGCCGCGCTGGCGGAGGCCGGGGCCCGAGCGGCCGACCCAGCCGGCTGGTGGGGGCTGCCCGCGCTGTCCGACGAGCGACCTGTTCGCGACCCCGGCGAACCGGTGCCGGTGAGCCCGTCCAAGGTCGAGTCGTTCAGCCGGTGCCAGCTGCGCTGGTTCCTGGAGCACGTGGGCGGCGGCGACACCTCCGGCGCGGCGCAGAGCGTCGGCACGCTCGTGCACGCGGTCGCGGAGGCCGCGGTCGACCCGGCCAGCAGCACCGAGGAGGCCCTGCTCGCCCGGCTGGAGCGTCTGCTGCCGTCGGTGGACCTCGGGACGGGCTGGGTCGCCGCCAAGGAGCGGGCCAAGGCGGAGGCCATGGTGCGGCGGCTCGCCCGGTGGCTCGAGCGAAACCGCCGCACGGTCGTGGCCACCGAGCTGGAGTTCTCGGCCACCGTCGGCCGGGCGGTGCTCGGCGGCCGGGTCGACCGCGTCGAGCGCGACGAGGACGGCCGCGCCGTGGTCGTCGACCTCAAGACCGGGTCGAGCAAGCCGCCGGCCGACGAGATCGACCGGCACGGGCAGCTCGCCACGTACCAGCTCGCGGTCGAGAGCGGAGCGTTCGCCGACCACGGTCTGCGCGAGAGCGGCGGCGCCGAGCTGGTCCAGGTCGGGAAGGGCGGCGGCAAGGACTTCGCGGTGCAGGCGCAGGCTGCCCTCGCCGACGCCGACAACCCCGGGTGGGCACGTGACATGGTCCTCGAGGTCGCCGAGGGCATGGCCGGGTCGGTATTCAGTGCGGTCGAGAACCGCTACTGCGCGATGTGCCCGGTGCGCACGAGCTGCCCCGTCCAGGACGACGGCCGGGTCGTGACGACATGAGCCAGCCGAGCTTGTTCGACGACGTGGACCTGGCCGTCCGCCGCCGGGTGATGACTCCCGCCGAGCTGGCCGGTCGCCTCGGTGAGCGTTTCCCGCCCACACCCGAGCAGGCCGAGGCCGTGGCCGCCCCCCTGCGGCCGCACGTCGTGGTCGCCGGTGCGGGGTCCGGCAAGACCCAGACCATGGGGCTGCGCGTCGTGTGGCTGGTCGCCAACGGCCTGGTGGAGCCGCACCGGGTGC
This sequence comes from Actinomycetes bacterium, assembly GCA_036375795.1. GTDB lineage: Bacteria > Actinomycetota > Actinomycetes > JACCUZ01 > JACCUZ01 > DASVBQ01. The sequence continues at coordinate 5,788 of DASVBQ010000351.1, read as the reverse complement.
TCGGCCTGACCTTCACCCGCAAGGCCGCCGCCGAGCTGGGGGAGCGGGTGCGGCGGATGCTGCGCCGGCTGCAGCACGCCCACGCCGAGCGGCCGTTCCTGCGCGAAGAGGTTGCCGCGGCGCTACGCACCGGCGAGCCGACCGTGACGACCTACCACTCCTACGCCGCGGCGCTGGTCGGCGAGCACGCGCTGCGCATCGGGCTGGAGCCCGACACCCGACTGGTCGGCGAGGCGGCCAGCTGGCAGTACGCCGCGCAGGTCGTCGAGACCTACGACGGGGCCATGGACGCGGTCGACCGGGCCGTGAGCACCGTGGTCGGCGACGTTCTCACGCTGGCCGGTGAGCTGGCCGAGCACCTCCGCGACCCGGCCGAGATCGCGGCGCTGACCGCGCGGGTGCGGGCCCGTCTGGAGGCGCTGCCGCGTGCCGCCGGCCAGAAGTCGAGGGGCCAGCCGGCGCCGGTCGCGGAGCTGCTGCGCACGATCGACGCCCGGCTCGCGCTGCTGCCGTTGGTCGAGCGCTACACCGCCCACAAGCGGGCCCGCGGGGCGATGGACTACGGCGACCAGGTGGCAGTCGCGGCCCGCATCGCGCGGGACCATCCGGAGGTCGCCGACATCGAGCGCGGCCGGTTCGCCGCGGTGCTGCTGGACGAGTACCAGGACACCGGCGAGGCGCAGCGGGTTCTGCTCACCTCCCTCTTCGGCCGCGGTCACGCGGTGACCGCGGTGGGCGACCCCCGGCAGTCGATCTACGGCTGGCGCGGTGCCAGCGCCGGCAACCTCGAGCGCTTCGGGTCCGACTTCGCCGGCGAGGACACCGCCGGTTCCAGCGGCCTCACGGTGAGCTTCCGCAACGGCGAGCAGATCCTCGGCGCGGCCAACCTCGTCGCCAGGGGCGTCCCGGTCCGCGGGCTCGTCGACGCGCCGCTGCGGCCCGGGCCCGGCCGGGAGGGCGCCGGGCAGGTGGTCGTGGCCCTGCACGACACGGTCGCCGACGAAGCCCGGTGGATCGCCGACCGGGTTGCGGCGCTGGGCGCGGACAGCGGCGGACGACTGCCGTGGGGCGAGATCGCGGTGCTCGCGCGGAAGCGCTCGCACTTCCCCCGGCTTGAGGCCGAGCTGCGCGCCCGTAGCGTCCCGTGCGAGGTCGTCGGCCTCGGTGGCCTCCTCAGCCGGCCGGAGGTCGTCGACGTCGTGAGCACGCTGCGCGTGCTCGCCGACCCGGCGGCCGGGGGAGCCCTCGTGCGGCTGCTCGCCGGCCCGCGCTGGCGGCTCGGTCCGCGCGACCTCGACGCTCTCGGGCGCCGCGCCCGCCGCATCGCGGTCGCCCGCGGCCTCCGTCCCGTGGCCGACGGTGGCGAGAACGTCGCCGACGAGGTGGAGGCCGGGGAGCCCGACTACGACGCGGTCGACGAGCGCAGCCTGGTCGACGCGCTCGACGACCCGGGGCCGGCGGCCGACTACTCGATTGAGGGCCACCGCCGCGTGGTGCAGCTGCGCGACGAGCTGCGCCGCCTGCGGCGGATGACCGCGTCGTCGCTGCCCGACCTGGTCATGGCCGTGGTGCGCGCCCTCGACCTCGACGTCGAGCTCGCCTCGCGACCCGGCGTGCGGGCCGGCGAAGGCCTGCTCGACGTGGAGCGTCTCGTCGAGGTGGCCGAGGAGTTCGTCGCCTCCGGCGAGGACCCGGGGCTCGTCGCGTTCCTCGCCTACCTGGACACCGCGAAGGAGCGCGAGGACGGCCTGGCCGTCGAGGTGGCCGAGCCCGACGGCGAGCGGGTCCAGCTCATGACCGTCCACGCCGCCAAGGGGCTGGAGTGGGACGCGGTGTTCGTCGCCGGCCTCACCAAGAGCGTCTTCCCGGTCGAGGGCCGTCCGGTGGCCGACTGGAGCCGGCAGCTCGCCACGCTGCCGTTCCCCTTGCGCGGTGACCGCGACGAGCTGCCGGTCCTCGACTGGCAGGCAGCGACCGACCAGGCCGAGGCCAAGGACGAGCTCGAGTCGTTCCGAGACGCCTGCAAGGCGCGCGGTGCCCTCGAAGAGCGTCGGCTCGCGTACGTCGCCGTGACGCGCGCTCGCGCCGTCCTGGCCTGCTCGGGCTACTGGTGGGACACGACGACGAAGCCGCGTGGGCCCTCCGACCTGCTCACCGAGATCCACGACCTCTGTGCGACCGGCGGTGGCCTGGTCGAGAGGTGGGCGCCGAGGCCTGACGACGACGCCGCCAACCCGATGGTCAGCGAGCCGCCCACGCAGACCTGGCCGTACGACCCGCTCGGTCCTCGCCGGGCTGCGGTGCAGGCTGCCGCCGAGCTCGTGCGGACGGGTGCCAACGGGCCGGGCGGCGACCTGACCGGACCCGACGGCGTCCGTGTCGCCGGCTGGGACAGCGAGCTCGAGCTGCTGCTGGCCGAGCTGGCCCGGCTGCGGCGGCGCGGCGGCGGCCCGGTGGTGGAGCTGCCGGCGCGGCTGTCCGTGTCCCAGCTGGTGGCGCTCCGTCAGGACCCGGTGGCGCTCGCCCGCTCGCTGCGCCGGCCGCTGCCCCGCAAGCCCGCGCCGCAGGCCAGGCGCGGGACGCGGTTCCACCTGTGGCTGGAGCAGCGCTGGGGGCAGCAGCGGCTGCTCGACGTCGACGAGCTGCCCGGCGCGGCGGACGAGACCGCCGCGCCCGATGAGGACCTGCTGGCCCTGCAGGAGGCGTTCCGGGCGAGCGAGTGGTGGTCGCGGGTGCCCCACGAGGTCGAGTTCCCGTTCGACCTCGTCGTGGACGGCATCCTGCTGCGCGGGCGGTGCGACGCGGTCTTCACCGACGCCGCAGACGGGTTCGTCGACGTCGTCGACTGGAAGACCGGCCGGCCCAAGACAGGCGCGGACGCGCAGGCCGCCGCCGTGCAGCTCGCCGTCTACCGTCTCGCCTGGCACCACCTCAGCGGCGCCCCCCTGGACCGGATCCGGGCCGCGTTCCACTACGTCGGGCACAACCGCACCGTCCGCCCGGCGGACCTGCTCGACCACGACGGCATCGTCGATCTCGTCCGGTCCGTGCCCGAGCGCGCCTCAGCCGACGCGTGAACCCAGGGGTCGGCGGAGAGCTCGCCGCAGACTGTGCGAGTGGCGGGCGTCAGTGCCTGTCGGCCAGCACGTCGGCCTGGTTGATCTGCGGTGGCTCGGCGAACAGCTCGTCCGCCCGGGCCATGAGTGCCTCGGCCACCCGGCCGGACAGGTGCGCCTGACGGCCGGACTCGTCGTCGAACGTGTCGAAGATCGCGAACGTCGAGTCGCCGAGCCGGATCGCGTACCACGTCCGGGTCCCGGGCTCGGCCTCCACGAGCGGCAGTGCGCCGGTGAGGAAATCTTCGACGTCCTTCTCCTTGCCCGCCTTCGCCCGCAGCGGGACCCACAGTGCCTTGCTCGTCACGTGCGCCTCCCAGGTCACATGTCCGACGCAACGGATGTCCGAAACGGTATGCCGTATCGACCGACCTCGCATGACCTCCTTGGAGGCGGGTAGCGCCGACCCATGAGAGTCGACAAGCAACAGATCGTCGAGATGCTGCGCGCCCGCAGCGACCATGCGCTCGCGGACAGGCTGAACGTCGACCTGCCACCCGAGGTGGACCCGACCGACTACCCCGAGCTGTTCCAGACGCTGGAGCTGGACCTCGACGTCGGCGACGCGGCCCGGCACTCCGACGCCGGCCACCACGAGAGCACGCACGGCCTGCCGACCGCCGGCTGAGCCATCGACCCCCGCGGGCGTGTCGGGCGCGGCTGAGGGCCCGCAGCCCCCGACACTTGCCGCGTGCGAGGCGCGGCGATCCTGCTGGCCGGGTCGCTGTTGGCGGGCTCGGCGGCCGCCGTCCCGCCCGCCGTGGCGCACGTCCCGCCCCTTCCTGAGGGTGCCTCGCCGGCCGACCCGGCCGACCCGGCCGATCCGGTGCCTGTCGGAGCCCGGCTCGAGCTGCCCGGCGGAGGGCGAACCGTCTTCCCGGGTCGACGGCTGGTCGCGCTGTACGGGCACCCCGGCGTCCCCTCCCTCGGCGCGCTCGGCGAGCAGGGCGTCGCCGACGCGGTGGTACGGGCCCGCAGGGTGGCGCGGCCGTACCGCGCCCGCAGCGACGTCCCGGTCGTCCCCACCTTCGAGCTCATCGCCACGGTGGCGCACCGTTCGCCGGGACCGGACGGCAACTACTCCGGTGAGGCTCCGGTCTCGCGGCTGCGCCCGTGGGTGCGCGCTGCGGGGCGCAACGGCATGTACGTCCTGCTGGACCTGCAGCCGGGTCGCGCCGACATCCTCGAGCAGGCGCAGCGCTACCGCTCGCTGCTGCTCCAGCCGCACGTCGGCCTCGCCGTCGACCCGGAGTGGAAGCTCGCTCCGGGACAGAAACCGCTCGGCCAGATCGGCGGCATCGGCGCTGCCGAGATCAACCGCACGTCGGCCTGGCTGGCCCGGCTGACCCGCCAGAACGGGCTGCCGCAGAAGCTCCTCGTCGTCCACCAGTTCCGGCTCGACATGATCCGCCACGAGGACCGGCTGCGCACCGACCGCGCCGAGCTCGCTCTGCTGGTCCACATGGACGGACAGGGGTCGCCCGCCCAGAAGGAGGCGACCTGGGACGCCGTCCGGCGGGCCCGTCCCGACCGGGTGCGCCTGGGCTGGAAGAACTTCTACGACGAGGACTCGGTGCTGTTCACGCCACGACGCACCCTGGACCGCCGGCCGAAGCCGGTGATGGTCTCATACCAGTGACCGGCTACCAGTGACCCGAGAGGTCGACGACCAGGCCGCAGTGGTCGCTCACCGGCAGCCGGAGGGCGCGCGCACCGCGCACCGCCGACACCGGCAGGCCGTCGAGCAGCACGTGGTCGAACTGCACGCGAGGTCGCCACGACGGGTACGTCGCCTGGCGGGCCGCGGAGGTCCACCGCGTGGCCAGCCGGGCAACCGGGCCGGGCAGGTTCAGGTCGCCGAGCAGGACCCGCGGCGCCGGCAGCGCCTGCACCCACTGGCGGACCGCGCGCAGCTGAGCCACGTTCCATCCCGGGACGAACGACAGGTGCGCCGTCACGACGGTGAGCGGCCCGGACGCGGTGTCGAGCACCGCGGCGAGCGCGACCCGGGGCTCGTCGTGAACCGGGACGAGGCCACGGCTCGGGATGAACAACGGCATCCCGACGGGCGCCGGGCCGAAGCGCCGGACGTGCCAGGACCGCACCGGCAGCCGGGACGCCAGTGCAACGCCGTACGCCGGACCGTCGTCGGCGCCGCCGTCATCCAGGTCCGACGCGGTCCACGTCGCCCCGGGCGTCCCGTGCAGCACAGGGACGAACCGCCAGTACGGCGCGCCGAGCGAGTCGGCCACGACCGCCGCCTGGTCCGCACCGAGCGATCGCGGCTGTCGCCGGTCGACCTCCTGCATCCCGACGACGTCGGCGTCGATCTCCCGGGCCGCCGCGCGCAGCTCCGCCTCGACGACGCCGCCGTGCGCCAGCGACCTGCCGTGGAGGAGGTTGAACGTCGCCACCCGCACCGCGCCGACGCTAGTCGACGGAAGATCAGCGGGCCGTCGTATGGTTCGGCGCATGCACGCGAGCAACGACGCCGGCGACGGCAGCAGCGAGGGCAACGGCACGGTCGAGCGGGTGCGGGCCGCCGTCGCGAGGGGGGCCGACGACTTCCTCGCCGGGCTCGTCGAGTGGCTGCGGATCCCCTCGATCTCGGGCGACCCCGCCCACGCCGAGGACGTGCACCGGTCCGCCGAGCACCTCGCCCAGGCATTGCG
>DASVBQ010000342.1:0-5459 GCA_036375795.1 Actinomycetes bacterium | reverse complement strand
CTCGGCGCTGCCGGCCCCCATGTCCAGCGCGCGGTAGCTGACCATCGGCCGGACCACGCTGTACGACGCGTGCAGCAGCACGGCCTGAGGCAAACGATTGCAGCTAGCGAGGGTCTCAGCGGCGGCGGACGACGACGACTCCCGTGAAACGCGATCTGGTCCGACCCGGCGCCGCCCGGCCGGGCGGCGGCAGCTCCGGCGGGTCGGTCGGCGACGGCGCCGGCCCGGCGAGGCGCCGCTGCTCCTCGACCTCCATCCGGGCCTGGTGCCGCGAGGGCCCGTACAGCTCCTCGATGACCGGGACGGACAGCCCGCCCAACCGGCGGGACAGCTCGCTCCACCGGCGGAACACCCCACCGGTGAACGGCGGCTCGTCAGCCGCGCCCGACGGGACCAGCTCCTCCACCACCGACTCGAACCTCCCTGCGCGAACCAAACCGCTCGACACCAGCATCGCGCGGCGGGGGAGGTCGTGTCGGGCGAGCGCGCGGATGGGGGGCCAGCCGGCCACCCATCCGCGCTCCCAGCCCTGCTAGGCCGCGAGGTCGAGCACGGGCTCCGCCTCGGGCACGCTCTCGAGCTCGTCGCGGCGGATCAGCGTCAGCGCCGTGAGGATCCCGAGTGCGGCGACCGCCACGCCGGCAGCGAAGGCGGCCGTGAAGCCGTCGACGAGCGCGCCGGGCACTGCCGCGCCGGCCGCGACCGCGCTGTCGGTCTGCGAGCTCGCGATCGTGGACAGCGCCGCGATGCCGAGTGCTCCGCCGATCTGCTGCGAGGTGTTGAACAGGCCGGAAGCCAGGCCGGCCTCGGCGTTGCGGACGCCCGCCAGTGCCGCGATCGAGATCGGCACGAACGAGAAGCCGATCCCGAGCCCGGTGAGCAGGAAGCCGGGCAGCAGGTCACCGAGGTAGGAGCCGCCCACCGAGACCTGCGTGAAGTACGCGAGGCCCGCGGTCAGGCTCACCATCCCGACGACCAGGACCGGCTTCACGCCGATGCGAGTGACCAGCTGCGCGGCCACCGTCGACCAGATGATCGCTGTGCCGGCGACCGCGAGATAGGCGACTCCGGTCCGCATCGCCGAGTACCCGAGCACCTGCTGCATGTACAGCGTCAGCATCAGGAACATCGAGAACAGCGCGGTGCCCAGGATGAAGCCGGCCACGTTCGCCCCGCTGACGGTCCGGGTCCGCAGGATGCCGAACCGCATGAGCGGCTCGGCCTGGCGCAGCTCCCAGGCGACAAAACCGGCGAGCAGGGCCAGGGCCAGCCCGGAGAAACCGACCGTCTGACCGGCCAGCCAGCCCTCCTGCCCGGCCTGCGTGATCGCGTAGACCAGCGAGGCGAGCCCGGTCGTCACGAGGGCGGCGCCGGCGGCGTCGAACCTCTGCACCCGTGCGTCGCGGCTCTCGGCGAGCAGGACCGGCGCCAGCACGAACGCGGCCACTCCGACCGGGATGTTGACGAAGAAGATCCACTCCCAGCTCAGTGCGTCGGTCAGGACACCGCCGAGCAGGACGCCGGCCGCGGCCCCGAAGCCGCCGACCGCCCCCCACACGCCGAGCGCGATGTTGCGCTCCCGCCCTTCGGCGAACGTCGTCGAGAGGATGGACAGCGCCGCCGGGGAGATGATCGCCGCTCCGAGCCCCTGCAGCGCGCGGGCCCCGATCAGCGACGGCTCCGACCAGGCCAGGCCGGCCAACAGGGACGCAGCGGTGAAGACCACCACGCCCGCGAGGAAGACGCGCCGCCGCCCGAGGAGGTCGGCCGCCCGACCACCCAGGAGCAGCAAGCCCCCGAACACCAGCGCGTAGGCGCTGATCACCCACTGAAGGTTCTCCTGCGAGAACCCGAGGTCGACCTGGATCGACGGCAGCGCGACGTTCACGACCGCGATGTCCAGGACGACCATGAACTGGACCGCGCTCAGCAACGCCAGAGCCAGCCACTTGCGTCGTTCCGAGGTCACCATCTCTGGATCCCTTCCCTTCAGCTCGATAGTGCTTGCAAGTTTGCAGCGACTCCTTGCAAATAGCAAGCACTATCTTCGCAACAGCAAGTAGAGGCGCTAGACTGCGGGCATGCGCAGGGCCTACGACCAGTACTGTCCGATCGCCCACGCGCTCGACCTGGTGGGCGAGAGGTGGGCCCTGCTCGTGGTGCGGGAGCTGATGCGCGGCCCGAAGCGCTACACCGACCTGGCCGAGACGCTCGGGATCGGGACCAACATCCTCGCCGCCCGGCTACGCGACCTCGAGGCCGGCGGCATCGTGACGAAACGGACGCTGCCGCCGCCGGCCGCCTCCCGGGTCTACGAGCTGACCGACTACGGCCGTGAGCTCAAGGCCGCCATGCGCGAGCTGGCGCTGTGGGGCGCTCGGTCGCTCGGGCCGCCGACCGACGCGGACGAGCTCTTCCCCGGCTGGCTGGCGAACGCCGTCGACGCGGTGCTCTCCCCGATCGCCCCGCCCGGCCGGTTCGAGTTCCGGATCGAGGGCGAGATCGTCTCCCTCGTCGACGGCGAGACCCAGGCGGGTCCTGTCGACGACCCGGATGTCGTCGTCGAGGGCGACCCGGAGGGCATCTACCACATGTTCGTGGACCGGCGCCTGGAGTGCGTCTCGGTCCGGGGAGACCGGGACCTGCTGCGACGGCTCCTCGACGTGGCCCCCACGCCGGTCGCCGAACCGATCGAGGCCTGACCACGCTCCGTCCGGAACGCCGTCGGCAACGGGTCAGGAGGAGCGGTCGTCGGCGGTGCCGAGGTCGCCGACGAGCTCGCCAGGCGCACGCATCCGCCAGGCGTCGGTGACCAGCTCCGTCAGGCGCTCGACGTCCACCTCCGCCAGCCGAAGGAGCACCAGCGGCGTGTCGTCGTAGCCGGCGGCCGTGAAGAAGACCTCGGGCTCGCCGAGCAGGAGAGCCTGCTTCTCGGCCTCGTCGCCGACGAACAGGACCGCGACGTCGGTCCGGATGAGCCGCGGCTTGCCCGGTCTGCGCTCCGGGTAGGACCAGACGAACCCCTTGTCTCCCACCCGGAAGTCGAAGCCGTCGCTCTCGATCTCGACGACGTGCGGCAGGGCCAGCGCCAGGCGGCGCACGTCGTCGGCATCGGCCACGGCTACCTCGCGATCTCCCAGATGTGGCCACCGGGGTCGCGGAAGCTGGCGGTCCTGATCCCCCACGGCCGATCCATCGGACCGTTCAGCAGCGCCACGCCGCGAGCGGCCAGCTCCGTGCACATCGCGTCCACGTCATCGACCTCGATCGTGAACTGAGAGCGGCACCCAGCCTCCTGGCCGGCCACCACTGCGGTCGAACCCCTTGGTCGCCTCCAGGTTCTCCGTGAACAGCGTGATGGCACCGATGCCACTCGGCCACGAACCCACGTCCGCACCTCGTCCCGTCGTCTCGGTCGTTTCGGTCCCCGCAGGCTAGGAGACCGGGGCGGAGCCACCAACTCATCGGTTCCAGGTGACCGGAGTGTCCGGACGGGGAAGCCACTAGCGTGGCACCGGTTTTCTCGGACAGCCTGCGGGTGGAGGTGACCCAGCGTGCACGTCGTCACGGTTGAGACCCCTGCGCTCGGAGACCGCAGCTACCTGGTCCACGACGGCGAGACGGGCGTCGTCGTCGACGTCCAACGCGACCTCGACCGAATGCAGCAGCGGATCGACGGCGCAGGCGTCCGGGTGACCCACGTCGTCGAGACGCACATCCACAACGACTACGTCTCCGGCGGCCTGGCGCTGGCGCGTGCCCTCGGTGCGGAGTACGTCGTCGCGGCCGACGACGACGTGGCCTTCGACCGCCGGCCGGTCCGCGACGGGGACACCATCACCGCCGGCTCGCTCCACGTCACCGTGCTGGCGACACCCGGCCACACGGTCCACCACGTGAGCTACCTCGTCGAGGACGGCCAGGACGACCCGGCCGTCTTCACCGGGGGCAACCTCCTCTACGGCAGTGTCGGCCGAACCGACCTCGTGGACCCGGACCTCACCGACGAGCTGACCCGGCAGCAGTACCGCTCGGCCCGGCGGCTGGCCGACCGCCTCCCCCCGCAGACGCGGGTCTACCCGACGCACGGCTTCGGCAGCTTCTGCTCGTCCGGCCCGGCGACGGCCAAGGACCTGAGCACCCTGGCCGAGGAGCGGACGTCCAACGACGCGCTCACCACGGACGACGAGGACACGTTCGTCCGCAACCTCGTCGCCGGCCTTGCGGCCTACCCGAGCTACTACGCCCACATGGGTCCCATCAACCGGCGGGGCGGCGAGCCGGCCGACCTCGAGCCCCCACAGCCCCTCGACCCGGACGACCTGCGGAGGCGACTCGAGGGCGGGCAGTGGGTGGTGGACCTGCGTGAGCGCAAGGCCTACGCCGCGGGGCACGCACTCGGGTCGCTCAGCTTCGAGCTGGGCGACAGCTTCACGACGTACGTCGGGTGGGTGCTGCCGTGGGGTGAGGACCTCGTGCTGGTCGGTGAGACCGCCGGGCAGGTGGCCGAGGCACAGCGCGACCTGTCGCGCATCGGGATCGGCCGCGACGTCGTCGTCGGCGCCGCGACCGGACCCGCGGAGGCGCTCGCCGACGGCCGGTTGTCCACCTTCCCCAGCGTCGGCTGGGACGAGCTGCGCCAGGCGCTGGGCGACGCCGAGGCGCGGCCGGTCGTCGTGGACGTGCGGCGGGACGACGAGTTCGCCGAGGGGCACATCGAGGGTGCGGTCAACCTGCCGATCCACCAGTTGCTGCAGCGGCTGGACGACGCGCCCGACGGCCGGCTGTGGGTGCACTGCGCGAGCGGGTACCGGGCCGCGGTCGCGGCCAGCATCCTGGAGCGCGCCGGCCACGCGGTCGTCCACGTCGACGACGAGTGGGAGAAGGCGCCCGAGCACGGCCTGCCGGTCACTTCGGGCGGCTGAGCGCGCTCACCCTGTACAGTACGGGGCAGGGTAGGGAGGCCTCATGTCGGACGAGCAGGAGACCCAGGGGGTCGTGAAGCGGCTGCGCCGCGTCGAGGGTCAGGTGGCCGGGATCATCCGGATGATCGAGCAGGACCGGCCCTGTGCCGACGTGGTGACCCAGATGGCCGCGGTGGCCAAGGCGTTCGACCGGGCGTCGTTCAAGTACCTCTCGATGCACATGCGGGCCTGCCTGCTCGCCGAGGGAGACGGGAGCGGCGAGGAGGCGACTATGACGCCTGACGAGATGGAGCGTCTGTTCCTCTCCCTGGCGTGACCCCGAGCACGGTGTCAACCGCCTCCGGGACCGCGGGGTGCACCCGCCCGGCCGACACCAGCTCCTGCCACAGCCGCGTCCGTTCCAGCACGTCCTGCACCGGGCCGCGCACGGCCGCGAGGTGCAGCTCGACGCCGGCCTCCTCCAGCTCGTGCTCGAGGTCGGCCAGGGTGTCCGCGCCGGTGTAGTCGACGGCCGTCAGGCCGGTGCAGTCGAGC
>DASVBQ010000372.1:0-2259 GCA_036375795.1 Actinomycetes bacterium | reverse complement strand
TGGTCGTGAGCCAGGTGGTCGCCGCCCCGGCCCAGCAGGTCTGGGACGTCCTCACCGACTGGGACGTCCACGACCGCTGGATGCTGCTGACCCGCGCAGAGGGCGGCCACGGGGAGGGCGAGTCCATCTCTGCCTTCACCGGGATCGGCCGCTTCGGCTTCCTCGACACCATGACCATCACCTCGTGGGAGCCGCCGCGCCGGGCGGTCGTCCGGCACACCGGCAAGGTCGTCCGCGGCTCCGGGTCGTTCGAGGTGGAGCCGCTCGGCGAGCGACGGTCGCGGGTGGTGTGGTCGGAGTGGGTCGACATCCCGTTCGGCCCCATCGGTCGGATCGGTTGGCCGGTGGTGAAGGTGCTGGTGCGCAACGGCGTGCAGATCTCGTTGCGCCGCCTCGCGCGCTACGTCGAGCGCGGGCCGGCGGCGTGACCGGAGCCGTCCCCGGTCCGGACGGGAGGCTGCGCTGCCCCTGGGGGGCCGGCCCATCCACCGACTACACGGCGTACCACGACGACGAGTGGGGCCGCCCCGTCCTGGGCGAGGCGGCGCTGTTCGAGCGCATCTCGCTGGAGGCCTTCCAGTCCGGGCTGTCCTGGCTGACCATCCTGCGCAAGCGTGAGGCCTTCCGGGCAGCCTTCGCCGGCTTCGACCCGTCCGTGGTGGCCGGCTTCGACGTCGACGACGAGGCCCGGCTGCTCGCTGATGCGGGCATCGTCAGAAACCGCGCCAAGGTCGCTGCCACGATCGCGAACGCCCGGGCCGTGCTCGCCCTCGACCAGCCGCTCTCCGACCTGCTGTGGTCGTTCGCGCCGCCGCCCGGCCGCCCGGCCCCCAGGACGACCACGGACGTCCCCGCGGTGACCCCGGAGTCCACGGCAATGGCCAAGGCGTTGCGGGCCAGAGGTTTCCGCTTCGTCGGGCCTACCACGGCGTACGCCCTCATGCAGGCGTCCGGCATGGTCGACGACCACCTCGCCGACTGCGCCTTCCGATCGCCCTGACCCGATCCACGTCCCGAGCGACCTTGTGCCGCGACACGCCGGCGTGTCGCTGGGACAAGGTCGCTCGTGGGGTCGGCGAGCGCTGGGTCCTGGGTGTCCCTCGGCGGCCTAGCGGCCGTCGAAGGTCGGCTGCTGCTTACCGAGGAAGGCCTTGACGGCTCCGGCGTGGTCCTCGGAGCCACCGGTCAGCTCCATCATCTGCTGCTCGATGGCCCGCGACTCGTCGAGGCCGTGCCCGACCGAGAAGGCGAGCGAGCGCCGGATCGCCCCGTAGGCGACGGTCGGGCCGGCGGCCAGGCGCAGGGCCAGAGCACGCGCCCGGTCCGTGACCTCCGCGGCCGGAACCACCTCAGTGACCAGTCCGAGCGAGAGCGCCTCCTCGGCCGTGATCGTCGAGGGCAGCAGCAGCAGCTCCTTGGCCTTCGCCAGCCCGACCAGCCGGGGCAATGACCAGGAGGAGCCGGAGTCGGCGGACAGACCCACCGCCGAGAACGCCATCGTGAACTTGGCGGTATCGGCCGCGATGCGGAAGTCGCAGGCGAAGGAGAACGCGGCGCCGGCCCCCGCCGCGGCCCCGTTGACCGCGGCGACCACCGGCTTGGGCATCGTCGCGAGCGTCGACGCGATCGGCGTGTAGTGCTCCGGGACCGTCGACCACACCGCCTCCCGGTCCGCGTCCAGGTTGTGCGCGTGCTGCGCGAGGTCCTGCCCGACGCAGAACGCCCGCCCGGAGCCGGTGAGCAGGACCGCGCGGACGGCCGGGTCGTCGGCGGCCTGGCGGAGCGCGTCGCGCAGCGCCGTCTTGAGCTCGGTGTCGAGGGCGTTCATCGCGTCCGGTCGGTTCAGGGTGACCGTCGCGACGGAGTCGGACAGGTCGTACAGCAGGACGTCGGACACGGTTCTCCTCGTGGGTCGCAGGGTGGGCGGCGCAGGCTCAGGTCTGGGCGGACAGGCAGCCGTCGACGAAGCGGGCGGCGGCCGGCCGCAGCCGCTCGCTCTCCGCGTCGAAGAAGTCCGCGGCCTTGTCCCCCGGCCAGTCGTCCGGGAGCAGGGCACGGGGGAGGCCGGGGTCGAGGAACAGGAACTTGCGCCACTCGTGGACCAGCCGGGAGCGCGTCGCGAAGCCGTGCTCGTCGTCGGGCTCGGCCCCGGCCGCGGAGACCAGCGTCTCGGCGTCGGCAAGCCAGCGGCCGTACGCCCGGCCCAGCCCCTCGACGTCCCAGGCCCGGCGCACCAGCCCGACGGTGTCGCCGTCGTGC
>DASVBQ010000334.1:0-11933 GCA_036375795.1 Actinomycetes bacterium | reverse complement strand
CTGATCAGCAAGCTCGACCTGATCAGCCTCGGCCTGGCCCTGGTGCTCGGCACCGCCGGCCTGCCCCACATCCTGATCCGCTTCTACACGACGCCGACGGCCCACGCGGCCCGCAAGTCGGTGATCTGGGGCATCTGGATCATCGGGTCGTTCTACCTGATGACGCTGGCGCTGGGCTTCGGCGCGGCGGCCCTGGTCGGGCCGGAGGCGATCATCGCCCAGGACCCGGCGGGCAACACGGCGGCACCACAGCTGGCCCGGGCCATCGGCGAGGACTTCTTCGGCACAACCGGCGGGACGATCATGCTGGCGTTCATCGCCTCGGTGGCGTTCGCGACGATCCTCGCCGTGGTCGCCGGTCTCACACTGGCCTCGTCGTCCTCGGTCGCGCACGACATCTACGCCAACTACGTTCACCGCGGCGAGGCGCCCGAGGGCCAGGAGGTCAAGGTCGCCCGGATCTCGGCGTTCGTGATCGGCGCGGTGGCGATCGTGCTGTCCATCTTCGCCCAGAAGCTCAACGTCGCCTTCCTGGTGGCGCTGGCCTTCGCGGTGGCGGCGTCGGGCAACCTGCCGGCCATCATCTACTCGCTGTTCTGGAGGCGGTTCAACACGACGGGGGCGGTGTCCGCCATCTACGGCGGACTCATCTCCGCCGTCGTGCTGGTCATCTTCTCGCCGGTCGTCTCGGGCAAGGTGACCACCGACCCGGCCACCGGCGAGGAGAAGAGTGCCGCGCTGTTCGGGCTGGGCACCGACTTCCACTGGTTCCCGCTCGACAACCCCGGCCTGGTGTCCATCCCGCTCGGCTTCTTCTTCGGCTGGCTCGGGACGGTCCTCAGCAAGGAGCACAACGAGTACAAGCACGCCGAGCTGGAGGTGCGCTCGCTCACCGGGGTCGGCATGGAGAAGGCGGTCACGCACTAGGCACTACCGGCGAAGTGGACCGGCTGCGCGCGGAACGTCCCGCCGCGCAGCCGGTCCGCTCCGGTTCGGGGGGTCGGCCAGCCTTGCCCGGGACGTCGGACCCTGGTGGGGTAGGCACCACAGCTCGGCGACGTACGACATCCGGACGTACGACATCTGTAGAGGAGCACCGGTGAGCAGCGAAGCCCTGTCGAACCTCCTGCGCGAGGACCGCATCTTCCCGCCGAGCGAGGAGTTCGCCGCCGACGCCGTGGCGAAGGCCGACCTGTACGACGCCGCCGCCAAGGACCGGCTCGCCTTCTGGGAGGAGCAGGCCCGCCGGCTGGACTGGGCCACCGAGTGGAGCGAGGTCCTCGACTGGCAGCCGCCGTTCGCCAAGTGGTTCGTCGGGGGCGAGCTCAACGTCGCCGTGAACTGCGTCGACCGCCACGTCGCGGCCGGTAACGGCGACAAGGTGGCGCTGCACTGGGAGGGCGAGCCGGGCGACTCCCGGGCCGTGACCTACGCCCAACTGAAGGACGAGGTGTGCCGGGCCGCCAACGCCCTGACCGACCTGGGGGTGAAGAAGGGCGACCGGGTGGCGATCTACCTGCCGATGATCCCGGAGACCGTCGTCTCGATGCTCGCCTGCGCCCGTATCGGGGCACCGCACTCGGTGGTCTTCGGCGGCTTCTCCGCCACCGCCCTGCAGTCACGCATCGACGACGCGAGCGCCAAGCTCGTCATCACCGCCGACGGCGGCTACCGGCGCGGCGCCCCGTCAGCGCTGAAGCCGGCCGTCGACGAGGCGCTCGAGATGTCGAAGAGCGGCACGGTCGAGCACGTCCTCGTCGTACGCCGGACCGGGCAGGACGTTGCGTGGACCGAGGGCCGCGACCTCTGGTGGGACGATGTGGTCGAGACAGCGGGCACCGAGCACGAGGCGCAGCCGCACGACAGTGAGCACCCACTGTTCATCCTGTACACGTCAGGAACCACGGGGCGGCCGAAGGGCATCCTGCACACGTCCGGCGGCTTCCTCACCCAGACCAGCTACACCCACCGCACCGTCTTCGACCTCAAGCCCGAGTCGGACATCTTCTGGTGCACGGCCGACATCGGCTGGGTCACCGGCCACAGCTACATCGTCTACGGTCCGCTGGCCAACGGCGCCACGCAGGTGATGTACGAAGGCACGCCGGACACCCCGCACAAGGGCCGGTTCTGGGAGATCGTCGCGAAGTACGGCGTGACGATCCTCTACACGGCCCCGACCGCGATCCGCACGTTCATGAAGTGGGGCGAGGACCTGCCGGCGAAGCACGACCTGTCGTCGCTGCGCCTGCTCGGCTCGGTCGGCGAGCCGATCAACCCCGAGGCGTGGATCTGGTACCGCCGCGTCATCGGCGGCGACCGCACGCCCGTCGTCGACACCTGGTGGCAGACCGAGACCGGGGCCATCATGATCAGCCCGCTGCCAGGGGTGACCGCGGCCAAGCCCGGGTCGGCGATGACCCCGCTGCCGGGCATCAGTGCCGACGTCGTCGACGACCAGGCCAAGCCGGTGCCCAACGGCGGTGGCGGGTACCTCGTGCTGACCGAGCCGTGGCCGTCGATGCTGCGCGGCATCTGGGGCGACGACGAGCGGTACAAGGAGACCTACTGGTCCCGCTTCGACAACCTCTACTTCGCCGGCGACGGGGCCAAGAAGGACGAGGAGGGCCACATCTGGCTGCTGGGCCGCGTCGACGACGTGATGCTGGTGTCCGGGCACAACATCTCCACGACCGAGGTGGAGTCGGCGCTCGTGTCGCACCCGAAGGTCGCCGAGGCGGCTGTCGTCGGCGCGACCGACCCCACCACTGGACAGGGCATCGTGGCCTTCGTCATCCTGCGCGGCGACGCGGCGACTGCGGTCGAGGACGACTCGGCCGCCGGTGAGGCCGTGATCCAGGAGCTGCGCCAGCACGTGTCGAAGATGCTCGGGCCGATCGCCAAGCCGCGGCAGATCCTGCTGGTGGCCGAGCTGCCGAAGACCCGTTCCGGCAAGATCATGCGCCGTCTGCTGCGCGACGTGGCCGAGCACCGCGAGATGGGCGACGTCACGACGCTCGCCGACCCGACGGTGATGAACCTGATCGGGCAGGGGCTGGACCGCAAGGGTGGCAAGGACGAGGAGTGACCCCCTCGCCGGGCGGTCCGTGGAGGGCGCACCACTAGGCTGTCCAGCGGTGCGCCGGGAAGTCTGGTCGGCAGTCCTGTCCGGCCTGCCCGAGGATGTGCCGCCATGCGTGCCCGAGACCTCGCCCAGAACGTCCCGACGGTGTCACTGGACACCGACGCGATGGAGGCGGCCCGGCTCCTGAGCCACGAACGCCTTCCCGGCCTCGTCGTGCTCAGCACGGAGGGGCGGCCGTACACCGTCCTACCCGGGTCACAGGTGCTGCGGTTCATCATCCCGAGGTACGTCCAGGACGACCCGCCGCTGGCGCGGGTCTACGACGAGAAGGCGTCGGACGAGCTGTGCGCCAAGCTCACCGGCAGCACGGTCCGGGACATGCTTCCCGACCACCCGGACATCGACGAGATCCCGGTGGTGGACGAGGACGCCACGCTGATCGAGGTCGCCGCGGTCATGGCGCGGATGCACAGCCCGATCGTCGCCGTGGTCGGCGGCGACGAGGTGGTCGGCGCCATCACGGTCCGGCGCCTGCTCGACCACCTGCTGCCCACGACGTGACGAGCACCGTATGACGACGACGCTCGTCGTCGCCGGCTTCGTCGGCGCCTACATCCTGATCGCCACAGAACGGATCCACCGGGTCGCCGCGGCCCTCGGTGGCGCCGCGTTCATGGTGCTGCTCGGTGTGGTCGACGCCGAGACCGCGTTCTTCAGCGAGGAGACGGGGGTCGACTGGAACGTCATCTTCCTGCTCCTGGGCATGATGATCATCGTCAGCGTCCTCAAGCAGACCGGCGTCTTCGACTTCGTCGCGATCTGGGCCGCCAAACGGGCTCGAGGCCGCCCCTTCGCGATCATGGTCCTGCTGGTCGTGATCACCGCGGTGGCCTCCGCGGCACTCGACAACGTGACGACCGTGCTGCTCATCGCGCCGGTGACGCTGCTGGTCTGCGAGCGGCTCGGCGTGCCACCGGTGCCCTTCCTGATCGCCGAGGCGCTGGCGTCCAACATCGGCGGCACCGCCACGCTGATCGGCGACCCACCCAACATCATCATCGCCAGTCGCGCAGACCTGTCGTTCAACGACTTCCTGGTCAACCTCGCACCGATCGTCGTCGTCCTGATGGTCGTCTTCATCGGTCTGTGCCGGGTGCTGTTCCGCTCGGCCTTCCGCTACGACGAGGACCGGGTCGCAGCCGTCATGGCTCTCGACGAGCGCGAGGTGATCCGAGACAAGGGACTGCTGGTCCGCTCCCTGATCGTGCTGGCCGCGGTGATGGCGGCTTTCGTCGGACACTCCGCTCTGCATCTCGAGCCCTCCGTGGTGGCCCTGCTCGGGGCAGGCACGCTCGTCGCGGTCGCCGGACTGGAGCCACCGCAGTTCCTCGAGGAGGTCGAGTGGCCGACGCTCGTCTTCTTCATGGGCCTGTTCGTCATGGTCGGGGCTCTGGTCGAGGTCGGCGTGATCGAGGACCTCGGGGAGAAGGTCACCGAAGCCGTGGGTGACAACTACTTCTTGGCGGCGTCAGTGCTGCTGTGGGGGTCGGCCGTGCTCTCCGCGATCGTCGACAACATCCCGTACGTCGCGACGATGACCCCGCTGGTGCAAAACCTGGTGGACGGCGGAGGCGGGGCGCCGCAGGCGAATGCCCTCTGGTGGGCACTGGCGCTGGGCGCCGACCTCGGGGGGAACGCGACCGCGGTCGGGGCGAGCGCCAACGTCGTCATCCTCGGCATCGCGGCCCGAAACGGTCATCCGATCTCGTTCTGGCAGTTCACGAAGTACGGCATCGTGGTGGCCGCCGTCACGATCGCCCTCGCCTGGCCGTACCTCTACCTGCGCTACTACGCGTTCAGCGGATGACTCCTCTGCAGCGGGCCCGCCGGATCGCGCTGAAGGCGCTGCCCACACGGGAGCGAGCGTTCGTCGCCGAGGCGCTTCGCGAGGAAACCGTCGGCGGTGCGCTGCTGCTCATCGCCGCAGCGGTCGCCGTCGCCTGGGCGAGCTCGCCACTGGCCGACAGCTACCAGAGCATGCGCGACACGGTCGTGGGGCCGGCCAGCCTGCACCTCGACCTGACCCTGCAGGAGTGGACCGCCGACGGATTGCTGGCCATCTTCTTCTTCGTCGCCGGACTTGAGCTCAAGCGCGAGCTCGTCGTCGGCCAGCTGCGCCGCCCATCGGAGGCAGTCCTGCCGATGGTGGCGGCCGTCAGCGGCATGGTGGTGCCCGCCCTGGTCTACCTGGGTGTCGCGGCAACGGAGCCCGAGGTGCTCGAGGGCTGGGCGATCCCCATCGCGACCGACATCGCGTTCGCCCTGGCGGTGCTCGCCGTCATCGGCTCGTCTCTGCCCACGGCGCTGCGGGCGTTCCTCCTCACGCTGGCCGTCGTGGACGACCTCGGCGCAATCCTGGTCATCGCCGTCGGCTTCACCGAGAGCCTGGAGCTCTGGGCGCTGGGCGCCGCGGCGGCCGTTCTGCTGCTGTACGTCGTCCTGCAACGGCTGCGGGTGCAGTCGGCGCTGGTCGTGGTGCCCCTCGCACTGCTTCTCTGGGTCCTGGTCCATGAGAGCGGTGTCCACGCCACCATCGCCGGGGTAGCCCTCGGGCTCGCCACACGCGTACGCCCCGACCGAGGCGAGAAGCACTCCCCCGCGGAGCGCCTCGAGCACCTGGTCCGGCCGGTCTCCGCCGGCGTGGCGGTGCCCCTGTTCGCGTTGTTCTCGGCCGGAGTCTCGGTCACGCCGACGGCGCTCGGCGAGGCTGCGCGGGACACCGCGGCCCTGGCCGTCGTCGCCGGGCTCGTCGTCGGGAAGTTCGTCGGCGTCCTGGGCGGAACGTACGTCACCGCCCGGCTCACCCGGGCCGAGCTCAGCAGCGAGCTGCGCTGGCCCGACGTCGCCGGCGTCGCGTTCCTCAGCGGCATCGGCTTCACCGTCTCGTTGCTCATCGCCGACCTCGCCTTCCACGGCTCCGAACGCCTCGACCACGTGAAGGTGGCCGTGCTGGCCGCGTCGATCCTGTCGGGACTGTTGGCCACGGGAGTCCTGCTCCGACGCAACCTGCGCCATCGGGAGGCGTCGGCCGCCGATCTTGGGGAAGACTGAGCCGGGTGCCGCCCGGCAGCTACCTCAGGAGGCCGAAGCCATGACCGCCACCGCACCGCGCCGCGACAGCTCCGGCGAGGAGACGCTGGGTGCGCTGATCGCGACCGCGAGCCGTGACCTCTCGGCGCTGGTTCGCAGCGAGATCGAGCTGGCGAAGGCCGAGCTCCGCGTCGACGTCAAGAACGGCGCAACGGGCGGTGCCATGTTCGGTGCCGCCGCGTTCCTCGGCGTGCTGGTCGTCATCCTGCTCTCGATCGCCGCGGCGTACGGCCTGGTCGCTCTCGGCCTGCATCCCGGTCTGGCGTTTCTCGCCGTCGCCGTGTTCTACCTCCTGGTCGCCGTCGTGCTCGTGCTGGTCGGCAAGAGAACCGTCAGCAAGGTGGGCCCGCCGGAGCGCACCATCCGGACCAGCAAGGACACGGCGGCGTTCCTCAAGAGCCCACGCTCGGGCGATGCGCCGACACCGACCACCTGAGCAGCCGCCGGACGCCTCGGTCGCCAGGGTTCCTGGGCCCTGGGAGCACCACATGGTCGTCGCCAACGGCGCCCGGTTCCACCTCGCCGTGAGCGGTGACGGCCCCCTCGTCCTGCTGCTCCACGGGTTCCCGCAGTTCTGGTGGGCCTGGCGGCACCAGTTGCCCGCGCTGGCCGACGCCGGATACCGCGCCGCGGCCATGGACCTCCGCGGGTTCGGCGCCAGCGACAAGCCGCCCCGCGGCTACGACCCGCGCACGCTGGCCGAGGACGTCGCCGGGGTCATCCGGTCCCTCGGCGACCGTGACGCCGTGGTGGTCGGACTGGGGCTCGGTGGGATCGTCGCCTGGACGCTGTCCGTCGTGCACCCCCGGCAGGTACGCCGGCTCGTCGCCGTGTCGATGGCCCACCCGCGGAGGCTGCGCCGGTCCCACCTGACCGATGCCCGCCAGGTGCGGGCGAGCGGGCACGTGCTCGGCTACCAACGGCCGGTCGTGCCGGAGCGTGCGCTGGTCGCCGACGACGGGCAGCAGGTAGCCGACCTGCTGCACCGGTGGTCCGGGCCGGGCTTCCCCGAGCCCGACGCCGAGGCGCGTTACCGCCAGGCGGTGCAGATCCCGGGCGTGGCCCACTGCGCGCTCGAGTCCTACCGGTGGGCCGTACGGTCCATCCCCCGGCCGGACGGCCTGCGCTACGCCCGCCGGATGGCCAGCCCGGTAACCGTGCCGACCCTGCAGGTCCACGGCGCGCTGGACCGCTGCGTCCTGCCGTCGAGCGCCCAGGGGTCCGGCCGCTACGTCGAGGGCTCGTACCGGTGGTACCTCATGCCGGGGGTCGGGCACTTCCTGCCCGAGGAGGACCCGTCGGCGTTCAGCACGGTGCTGCGCGACTGGCTCGCCGACCCGGGGCCGGAGCGGTGACCGCCGGCTCCGGCGACGACCGCGACCGCGACCCGACCGGCCGGGCCCGGAACGCGCGCCCTCGCGACGGGTTGGGTCGTCCGCTGCCGCGGGACGCCGCGGGAGTCGAGCGGGTGCCCGACGACCTGGTGCTGCCGCCGCTGGAGTCGCTGGCCGAGGCGCAGCGCCTGCTCGACGATGGCCGGCCGTTCCACGCGCACGAGGTGCTGGAGGGCACCTGGAAGGCGGCGCCGTCGGCCGAGCGCGACCTGTGGCAGGGCCTCGCCCAGCTGGCCGTGGGCCTGACCCACCGGGCTCGCGGCAACCCGGTCGGGGCGGCCACCCTGCTGCGGCGCGGGGCGGCCCGCATCGCCGCGTACGCCGACCACCCGCCCTACGGTCTCGACGTCGCCGGCCTGGTCGCCACCGCGCGGGCGCTGGCCGACGACCCCGACCTGGACCGGACGCTGCGCCTCACCGCCGGGTGACCACGTCGCGCCGCTGCGGCGCGGGGCGGCCCGCGTCAGGGCCGCACGCCCTCGGCACGGCTACTCGGTCGGGCTCTTGCGCAAGGTCACCTTGCCCCGCCATGGTGAGCACTCTGTCTGAGGGGGACGAACGGTTCGGCAAGCTCCGGGAACGGGCCGCCGTTCGTACGACGAACAGGTCGGCCCGGAGGAGCACGCTCTGCGGGAGGAGGCGGCATGTCGGGGCAGGCCCCGGTGCGCAACACCATCTTCCGCCGACTTCCGCTCGAGATGGCGCTCGCCCCCCGCGAGGTCGGCCGCCACCGGCTGCGCGTGGTGTTCGGCCGCGCGGACCTGGTCATCCTCGGGCTCGGCGTCACGATCGGGGCCGGGATCTTCTCCCTCGCAGGGCAGCAGGCTGCCTCGACGGCCGGGCCCGGCGTACTGCTCTCGTTCGCCGTCGCGGCGTTCGCCTGCCTTCTCGCCGCACTGTGCTACGCCGAGCTGTCATCCATGCTGCCGGTGGCCGGCAGCGCCTACACGTTCACCTATGTGATCTTCGGCGAAGTCTGGGGCTGGCTCATCGGCTGGGCGCTGCTGCTGGAGCTGCTGCTTGCCGTGGCTGTGGTCGCCCGGGTCTGGTCGGAGTACGCGGTCGCCACCCTCGACGACTTCGGCCTGAGCCTCCCGGACAGTTGGCAGGACTACGCCGGGTTCGACGCGAGCCCCGACCTGCTGGCGGCCGCGGCCATCGTCGTGCTGTTCGTGGTCGTCGTCACGAGCACCCGGGTGTCCCTCGGCGTCCTCTGGGTCGCCGTCGTGGCGAAGCTCGCGGTCATCGGCCTGGTGATCGTCATCGGTGCGCTGCACATCGAGGCCGACAACTTCGTGCCGTTCCTGCCTGACTCGCGCCCGGCCGAACCAGGAGCCGACGAGACCGTGCTCCAGTCACTGGCCGGAGAGACCCCTGACGCCTTCGGCGTCCTCGGCGTCTTCACTGCCGCATCGGTGATCTTCTTCGCTTTCCTCGGGTTCGACATCGTGGCTACCGCCGCCGAGGAGACCCGGTCGCCACAGCGGGACGTCCCTCGCGGCATCGTCCGGACGTTGGTGATCGCGACAGTCCTCTACCTCGCCGTGGCGGCTGTGCTCGTCGGCATGCGACCGTACGACGAGCTGGGAGGCGCCGCCCCGGTCTCGGAGGCCTTCCGCTCCGTCGGCGCGGACGCGTCGGCCCGGCTCATCAACCTGGGGGCACTGCTCGGCCTGACCACGGTGATCATCGTGGTGCTGATCGGGCAGAGCCGGGTGATCTACTCCATGGCGCGGGACGGTCTGCTGCCGCACGCCCTGGGGACCGTCAACCGCCTGTTCGGCACTCCGGCGCGCGCCACCCTGCTGGTCACGGTGTGCGCCGTGGTGCTCGCACTGACCGTGCCGGTCCTCACGCTGGCCGAGATGGTCAACATCGGCACCCTGTTCGCCTTCCTCTTCGTGGCGATCGGCGTGCTCGTGCTGCGGCGCACCCGCCCCGAGCTCGAAAGGGGGTTCCGGGTGTCGTACTCGCCCCTCGTCCCGACGCTGGCGATCATCGCGACCTCGTGGATGATGGTGAACCTGCGCGTCGTCACCTGGGGTTACTTCGCGGCCTGGGTGACAGCGGGGCTCGTGCTGTACGTCGGGTTCGGCCGCCGCTCCAGCCGCCTCGGCCGAGAGCTCGCCAACCACGCCCGGCGCGCCGGTGCTCACCGGGCGCAAGCCCCTCGCCCGAAGCCGCCGCGACCCGGCCACAAGCACGTTCGGCGCTGACCCTTCTGCTCAGCGCCGGAGCGGGAATCGCGGGATCGGAGGGCGATGGGGTGACCCTGTCGGCGCGTGACTACTCCAGTCATGCGATTCGGCGCGAGTGCACCCACCGACCGCCGTGACCGGCAGCCACCATGTGCCTGGTCGTCGCCATCAGCCAGAGCACGACGGTGGCCAGGACCAGAACGGCCAGCATCGCCTCGTCGGCCCCGAACAGCGCGACGACGCCGGTGACCAGTGCGACCACGCCGACGAGCGAGGCGCCCGCCAGGTATGCCTTCGAGCCGTGCATCAGCGCCTCGAAGGACGGGACGACCGCTGTCGCGGAGGCCACGAAACCGGCAGCCAGGACGACGCCGGCCACCAGGCGGACGGATGTGGTGCTGGGATCGGCCGTGACGGTCGACCACACCACGTACACGACCACTGCGACCGCGACGAGCGCCGTCGCGACCACGTCTCTCATGGGGAGCTTCATCTCGGACCTGCTTCCACGTCCCGCCAGGCGGGCCGGAACAGGGCCACCCTCACCGGCGGCTACCTTCATCGTGGTCCGGTCCGCGGGACCTCGACAGAGGCATAGGTCCGCCCCAGGAGCGCTGCGGAGGGCGCACGAGTGCTGCGGCCGGTCAGGCGCAGGTGCCGCTGTCCACCTGCTGCGTCCGGTCGCTGCCCGCTCGGATCACCGGTCGCGCCTCGTCGAGCGTCAGGGCGTAGCCGGTGTCCGGGTCGTCGAGCGACTTGGCAAAGATCACGCCGTAGACCTCGCCGGCGAGGCTGAGCAGCGGACCCCCGGAGTTCCCCGGCTCGACGTCGGCGTACAACGAGAACACCTCGCGTGTGACCTGGGTGCGGTGGTAGATGTCCGGTCCCCGCGCGTCGATCGTGTCCCGGATTCGAGCGGCCTCCAGGCGGTACGAGCCGCCGCCCGGGAAGCCCGCGACGACGGCCTGGTCGCCGCGCTCGCCGGACGCGTCGAGCCCGAGCGGCTCGGCACGCAGGTCGGGCGCGTAGAGGACGGCGAGGTCGCGGTCGGGGTCGTAGACCACGACCCGGGAGCGGTACATGCGGCCGTCGCCCCCGACCTGCACCTCGGGCCGGTCCACCCCGGCCACGACGTGGGCATTGGTCAGGACGTGCTGCTCCGAGAACACGAAGCCGGTGCCGTCGAGCCGCCGGTTGCAGTCGTCGGCCGTGCCCGTGACCTTCACGACGCTGGTGCCCGCCCGTCGGACGGCCTTGGTGCCCGTGATGCCGGACTCCGGCGGGTCGACCGGCCGGATCCGTTCGGGCGCCAGCCCGGCGAACACCGTCGGGAGGCCGTTGTCGTCGAGCACCCGACGGAAGGACGAGAAGAGCGTCTGCGCCTGGTCCGGTACGACGTCGTCGACGGCCGTGACGACGCGCGAGTCGCTGATCTGGCGGGACAGCGACTCGACCGGCCCCGGGCGCAGCGCGCTGGCCAGGAACCAGGTGACCAGCAGCATGGCGAGGACGCTCACCAGCGCGCCGAGCGTGGCGTCGAGCACCCGCGCCGGGCGCCACACCAGCCGGTCCC
Organism: Actinomycetes bacterium; assembly: GCA_036375795.1. GTDB lineage: Bacteria > Actinomycetota > Actinomycetes > JACCUZ01 > JACCUZ01 > DASVBQ01. The sequence continues at coordinate 533 of DASVBQ010000334.1, read as the reverse complement.
GGACCAGGGAGCCGAGCCAGGCGAGGACGACCTGCCCCACGGTCGCGCAGAGCAGCACCACCGCGATCGCCAGGACCGACTGGGTGAGGCCCGGGTCGAGGCCGGCGACCAGCTGAGGGGCGATCACGAGACCGGCGACGCCGCCGGCCACGAAACCGGCGAAGGCCAGCACCCCGACGACGAAGCCCTGGCGGTAGCCCGAGTAGCCGAAGGAGACGGCCGACAGCACGATCAGCAGGTCGAGCCAGTTCACCGGCGCCCCATCTCGCGGTCCACCCGCTCCACGAGGTCGGCCGGGAGCTCCTCGACCCGGCTGTGGTCCCATGGCTGCTCCCAGCCGGCCAGCCGCAGCAGCCGGTCGAGCAGCCCGCCGGTGAACCCCCACACGAGCAGCTCGGCGACCCGGAACGCCGCGCCGACGTACCCACTCGGGTGGCTGACCCGGAGCCGGTTGGCGGGGTCGAGCAGGTCGGCGAGCGGCACCCGGTGCACCGAGGCCACCTCGCCGCGGTCGACGACGCCGACGGGCGACG
>DASVBQ010000326.1:0-16456 GCA_036375795.1 Actinomycetes bacterium | reverse complement strand
GTCGGTCGGCTGCCTGCACGTGCGCCCGTTCGTCGACGTGACGGACCCCGCCCAGGTCGCGACGATGCGCGCCGTCGCCACCGAGGTGAAGGACCTGGTCGCGGAGTACGGCGGGGTGAACTCCAGCGAGCACGGCGACGGGCTGGCCCGCAGCGAGTTCAACCGCAGCAACTTCGGTGACGACCTGTACGAGGCGATGCGCGAGGTCAAGCGGCTCTTCGACCCCGACAACGTGCTCAACCCGGGGAAGATCGTCGACTCCCCGTCGATGACGGAGAACCTGCGCGACCCGGCGCTCCCGCCCGCGCCGCCGCTGCGCACCCGGCTGGAGTTCGACGTGGTCGGCGGCATGCGCGGCGCAGCCGACCGGTGCATGAACATCGGCCTGTGCCGCAAGAGCACGACCGGCGCGATGTGCCCGTCGTACATCGCGACGCGGCAGGAGGAGCACTCGACCCGCGGCCGGGCGAACGCGCTCGTCAAGGCGCTCAGCGAGCCCGACCCGGCGGCCGCGCTGGGCGACGACCGGCTGCACGAGATCCTCGACCTCTGCCTGATGTGCAAGGCCTGCAAGACCGAGTGCCCGCTCGGCGTGGACATGGCCACGCTGAAGAGCGAGACCCTCTCCCACCACCACGATGCGCACGGCGTCCCGCTGCGCTCGCGCGTCTTCGGGTCGATCCGCACCCTGAACCGCCTCGGCGCCGCCGCCGCGCCCATGTCCAACGTCCCGCCGCGGCTGCGCCCGGTCCGCAGACTGCTGGGTCGATCGCTGGGCATCGCGCCGCAGCGCCCGCTGCCGGTCTTCGAGCGGCGCACCCTGACCCGCTGGTTCCATCGCCGGACGCGGACGAGCCGCCCCGCGACCCAGGGCCGGCTGACCTTCCTCGCCGACTCGTTCACGACCTTCACCGAGCCCGGGGTCGGCCGCGCCGCCGTCGAGCTGCTCGAGCTGGCCGGCTGGTCGGTCCACCTGGAGGACCGCGGCTGCTGCGGCCGGGCCAGCCTGTCGAAGGGGCTGGTCGACGACGCCAAGGAGAAGGCCGCGCGGCTGGCCCGGCTGCTGACCTCCGGCGAGGCCATCGGGACACCGGTCGTCGGGTGCGAGCCCTCCTGCCTGTTCACCCTCCGCGACGAGCACCGGGCGCTGCTGCCCGATGACCACGCGGTCCGCGACGTGGCCGGCCGGGTCCGGCAGGTCGAGGAGCTGCTCGCCGAGGCGGTCGACGACGGCCGGCTCGTCCTGCGCGAGGACTCGTGGCTCGCCGGCCGACGGGTGCTCTACCACGGGCACTGCCACCAGAAGGCCGAGGTCGGGACGGCCGCAACGGTGGGGCTGCTGTCCCGGATCCCGGGCGCCGAGGTGGTCGAGCTGGACGCCGGCTGCTGCGGCATGGCCGGGTCGTTCGGCTTCGAGGCCGAGCACTACGACCTGTCGATGGCGGTCGGCAGTGACCGGCTGTTCCCTGCCGTCGAGGCCGAGCCCGCGGACACGGTCGTCGCCGCGACCGGGGTGTCCTGCCGGCAGCAGATCCAGCACGGGACCGCGCGCCGCGCGATGCACCCGGTCCAGCTGGTGCGCAGCGTGGTGCTCGACCGGTGAGTGCCGCCGAGCGGGCGACGGTCACCTTCGACCTGTTCTCCGCCCTGCTCGACTCGCGGTCCGGCGCCTCGGCAGCTCTCGAGGAGATCGCCTGCGACCGCGGCTGGCCGGTGACGGGCGAGCACCTCTACGACGCATGGGACCCGCGCAACAAGGCAGCCCAGCGGGACTGCGTGACCTGGGTGCCGTGGCGGGAACCGGCGACCAGAGCGCTCGCCGATGCCTACGCCGAGCTCGGTCTCGCGGGTGACCCCACGGCCGACGTCGAGGCCCTCGCCGCGTCGATGGCGCGTTGGCCGCTCTGGCCGGACGTCGTGGCGGGACTGCCGCGCCTCGCCGAGCACTGCCGGGTGGGCCTGCTGTCGAACGTCGACGACGAGCTGTTCGCCCGGACTGCCGCGGCACCGCTGGTCGATCCGGATGCGGCACTGACCTCGCAGCGCCTGCGGGCCTACAAGCCGCACCCCGAGATCTACCGGCGCGCCCGGGACCAGCTCGGCGGGCTGGTGCACGTGGCGACGTCGGCGCGCGACGTGCGCGGCGCGCTGGAGGCGGGCATCCCGGTCGTGCGGCTGCGCCGACCCGGCCACGGGCTCGACCCGGACGGCCCGCGGCCCACGCAGGAGGTGGAGCGCGTGGACGACCTTGCGCGCCTGCTGGCCGCGGGAGTCCTCACTCGTCGCGGAGGTCGGCCCGGACCTGGGCGCTGACGTCGCGGATCGCTGCGGGCGGGACCATCTGGTCCAGCCCGTCGAGCACCAGCAGCGCCATCGAGTAGCCGGGCTGGGCGCGCAGCGCCCGCTCGGCCGCGACCGCGGCCAGCGCGCCGTTGCCGTCGGCGTACGCCGTCCAGGCGAGGACCGTGCACAACGGTGCGGCGTCGACGTCGTCCGTGAGCCGGGCGAGCCGGCTGAACAGGCCGACGAGTGCGCCCGGCTCGCGGTCGAGCAGCAGCGTCATTGCCTCGTCGCGTGCCGGGATGTCGTGCAGGCCGAGGGCAACCAGCGCCGCCGCACCCGGGTCCACCTCGCAGCGGCCCTCGACCCAGTGGTCGGCCAGCCGGCGCAGGGTGGCCATGGTGAGGGCTCGGACACCGTCAGGACCTCGCTCGCCGGCCACCTCGCCCAGCCGCTCGGCCGCCGAGTCGGCCGCCTGGTCCCGGACCTGCCGGGCCACGGCGTCATCCGGCGGCTCGATGCTGCCGACCAGGTCCTGCCGGTCGCCGAGGACGACGTCGCCCCGGGCCACCGACTCGGCGGCGTAACGACCCGCGGCGGGCGTGAGCCGCTCCGAGAGCGGTGTGCCGTCGCGAGGGCAGCAGGCCTGGTCGGAGCACCGGTAGGACCACCAGCGGCCTTCTCGCACCAGCAGCGCCTCGACCACTTCGGTGTCCTGCTCCCCGAGGCGCTCGGTCAGCTCGGTCACGAGCGCCGCACGGGCCAGCCGGCCGCTGTCGGCGCCGCCCTCCGTGTAGCAGACCAGGATGGCCGCGGTCGCGCCGGCGCGGACCGCACGGTCGGCCAGCTCGGCGGCCAGCGACCGGTCGTGTGCCGGGTCGCCGAGGTCGGCCCGCATCACCAGCCGGTCGCGTCGCCGCGGCCCGTCCAGGCAGACGACCACCAGGCTCTCCCGTGGGGTGAACCCCAGGCGGTGCGGCAGCACGCCCAGGATGTCGGCGGGCGTGCTGATGGAGACGACGGTCGGGTCGGCCTCGGCGGGCGGCTGCATGGGCCGACGGTGCGGCAGCCGGCGGGTCGGCGCGAGGGGCCGCCGCGGATCTGTGGACCGGCGCCGGGGTGTGGATCACCCGGTCCATGTGGACCATTGCCAACCGGGTGGGCCGGGACAACAGTGACCCCCAGGAGCCCGCCCGGCGGGCACAGCCTCTACGCAAGGGGGCCGCAGGATGCAGACGCCTGCCCCGGTGGACTATGCCCGCGCGACCAGCGTCGACGACGCGATCCGGCTGCTGCAGGAGAAGGGGGAGGACGCCCGGCTGATCGCCGGCGGACACAGCCTGCTGCCGATGATGAAGCTGCGGCTCGCCCAGCCGGAGTGCGTCATCGACATCAACGACCTGCACGACCTGGACTTCGTCCGGGTCGAGGGCGGTGAGCTGGTCATCGGCGCGCTGACCCGCCACGCCACGGTGCTGGCCTCGCCGGTGATCGGCGAGCACTATGCGATCTTCCACGACGCCGAGCGGCTGATCGCCGACCCGATCGTGCGCAACCGCGGCACCGTCGGTGGCTCGTTCTGCCAGGCCGACCCGGCGGAGGACCTGTCGGCGGTCGGGTCCGCCCTCAAGGCCACGATGGTCATCCGGTCCTCGAGCGGCACCCGGACCGTACCCGCCGTGGAGTTCCACGCCGGCCCGTTCGAGACCGCGGTCGGTCCGGCGGAGATCCTCACCGAGGTCCGGGTGCCGATCCGGCCCGGCGCGGGCAGCGCCTACGAGAAGGTCGAGCGGCGGGCCGGTGACTGGGGCGCGGCCGCGGTCGGGGCGTACGTCGTGATGTCCGCCGGCACGGTGGCCGAGGTGGGCATCGGCCTGGCTGCGGTCGGCGCCGAGCACTTCACCGCACCCGCGGCGGAGGCCTTCCTCACCCGCAAGCAGCCAACCGAGGAGAACCTCGCGGAGGCCGGCCGGCTGGCCGCCGAGGCCGCCAACCCGCAGCCGGACCAACGCGGCCCGGCCGACTACAAGCGGCACCTGGCCGCCGAGCTCACAGCACGAGCACTGCGCCGCTCCGTCGAGCGCGCCGAGGGGAGAGCCTGAGATGCAGGTCACGATGACCGTCAACGGCGCGCAGGTCAGCGCCGACGTCGAGCCGCGTCTGCTGCTCGTGCACTTCGTACGCGACACGCTGGGCCTGACCGGCACGCACTGGGGCTGCGACACCTCGCAGTGCGGCACGTGCGTGCTCTGGGTGGACAACGAGCCGGTCAAGAGCTGCACCATGCTCGCTGCGATGGCCGACGGCCACGACGTACGCACCGTGGAAGGCCTCGCGAGCGACGGCGAGCTCGACCCCGTCCAGCAGGGCTTCATGCAGGAGCACGGTCTGCAGTGCGGCTTCTGCACCCCGGGGATGATGATGACCGCGCGGTGGCTGCTCGACCGCGACCCGCACCCCGACGACGGCACGATCCGGGAGGCGATCTCCGGACAGATCTGCCGGTGCACCGGCTACGAGAACATCGTCCGCGCGGTCACGTGGGCCGCGGAGCACCCGAAAGCCCCGGCCGAGACGGCGGCCACGAGCCCGGCGGCGACGTCATGACGGCCACCGGCGACTCGACGACCCGCACCGACCTGCCGGGCCAGCGCACTGCCGCCGAGACTCCGCTGAGCCCGGCCGGCAACCCGATGGGCTTCGGCCGGATGCTGCGCAAGGAAGACGTGCGCTTCGTCCGCGGCCAGGGCCACTACCTCGACGACCTCACCATCCCCGGCATGCTGCACGGCGCGATCCTGCGGTCCCCCTTCGCGCACGCGCGCATCACCGCGATCGACACCTCCGCCGCCGAGGCGCACCCGAAGGTCAAGGCGGTCATCACCGGCGCCACGCTCGAGACGCTGAAGCTGGCCTGGATGCCGACGCTGTCGATGGACGTGCAGGCCGTGCTCGCCACCGACAAGGTCCGGTTCCAGGGCCAGGAGGTCGCCTTCGTCATCGCCGAGGACAAGTACTCGGCCCGCGACGCGCTCGACCTCATCGACGTCGACTACGAGCCGCTGCCACCGGTCATCGACGCGAAGAAGGCCCTCGACCCGGACGCCCCGGTGATCCGCGACGACATCGAGGGCAAGAAGGACAACCACATCTTCGACTGGGAGGCCGGCGACCGGGCCGCGACCGACGCGGTCTTCGCCAAGGCCGAGGTCGTCGTGTCGCAGGACATGCTCTACCCGCGTGTGCACCCGGCACCGATGGAGACCTGCGGCACCATCGCGAGCATGGACCCGGTGACCGGCAAGCTCACCGTCTGGTCCACCAACCAGGCGCCGCACGCGCACCGCACCGTCTACGCGCTCGTGGCCGGCATCCCCGAGCACAAGATCCAGATCATCTCGCCCGACATCGGCGGTGGCTTCGGCGGCAAGGTCGGCATCTACCCCGGCTACGTGCTCGCCGTCGTCGGCTCGATCGTCACCGGCAAGCCGGTCAAGTGGGTCGAGGACCGCAGCGAGAACCTGATGTCCACCGCGTTCGCCCGCGACTACCACATGAGCGGCTCGATCGCGGCGACACGCGACGGCAAGATCACCGGACTGCGGGTCGACGTGCTCGCCGACCACGGCGCCTTCAACGGCACCGCGCAGCCCACCAAGTTCCCGGCCGGTTTCTTCCACATCTTCACCGGCAGCTACGACCTCGAGGCCGCGCACTGCACGGTCAAGGGCGTCTACACCAACAAGGCACCGGGCGGCGTGGCGTACGCCTGCTCGTTCCGCGTCACCGAGGCCGTCTACCTCGTCGAGCGGATGGTCGACGTGCTGGCGGACGAGCTCGGCATGGACCCCGCCGAGCTGCGGATGAAGAACCTGATCCGGCCGGAGCAGTTCCCGTACATGTCCAAGACCGGCTGGGAGTACGACTCCGGCGACTACCCCAGGACGCTGCAGCTCGCGTTGGACATGGCCGGCTACGCCGACCTGCGCAAGGAGCAGGCGGAGAAACGCGAGCGCGGCGAGCTCATGGGCATCGGGCTGAGCTTCTTCACCGAGGGAGTCGGCGCCGGCCCGCGCAAGCACATGGACATCCTCGGCCTGGGCATGGCCGACGGGTGCGAGCTGCGCGTGCACCCGACCGGCAAGGCGCAGCTGCGCCTGTCGGTGCAGACCCAGGGCCAGGGGCACGAGACGACGTTCGCGCAGATCGTGGCGCACGAGGTCGGCATCCCGCCCGAGGACATCGACGTCATCCACGGCGACACCGACAACACGCCGTTCGGCCTCGGCACCTACGGGTCGCGGTCGACGCCGGTGTCCGGCGCTGCCGCCGCGGTCGTGGCGCAGCGGATCCGGGAGAAGGCGAAGGTCATCGCGGCCGCCGCGCTGGAGATCAGCCCGGACGACCTCGAGTGGCAGCTCGGCCGCTGGCAGGTCAAGGGCGACCCGTCGCAGGGCAAGACCATCCAGGAGATCGCGATGCTGGCCCACGGCACCCTCGAGCTGCCGGAGGGCGTCGAAGGGCACCTGGACGCGTCCGTGGTCTACGACCCGCCGAACCTGACCTACCCGTACGGCGCGTACGTCTGCGTGGTCGACGTCGACAAGGGCACCGGCCAGGTGAAGGTCCGCCGGTTCGTCGCGGTGGACGACTGCGGCCCGCGGATCAACCCGATGATCGTCGAGGGCCAGGTGCACGGCGGGCTCGCCGACGGCGTCGGCATGGCGCTCATGCAGGCCATCGCGTTCGACGAGGACGGCAACTGCATCGGCGGGTCGTTCATGGACTACCTGCTGCCGACCTCGCTGGAGTGCCCGAGCTGGGAGCTCGGCGAGACGGTCACCCCGTCGCCGCACCACCCGATCGGCGCCAAGGGCATCGGCGAGTCGGCCACGGTCGGCTCCCCGGCGGCCGTGGTCAACGCGGTGATCGACGCGCTCGAGCCGTACGGCGTACGGCACGCCGACATGCCCCTCACCCCGGCGCAGGTGTGGCGGACGATGCAGGGCCGGCCGATGCGCACCGACCTGGCCATCACCTGACGATGAGCCGGCCGGAGGTCCAGGCACGGGCGGCGGCGCTGCGCGCCGACCGCGTGCCGTTCGTGCACGCCCGGGTCGTCCGGGCCGAACGACCCACCTCGGCCAAGCCGGGTGACGAGGCGGTCGTGTTCGCCGACGGGACGATCGAGGGCTTCGTCGGCGGCTCCTGCGCGGAGTCGACCGTACGCGCGCAGAGCCTGGCCCTGCTGGACTCCGGGGAGACCCTTCTGCTGCGCATCACGCCCACGCCGGACGGCACGCCCACGCCCGAGGGGACCCTCTCGGTGCACAACCCGTGCCTGTCCGGCGGCACGCTCGAGATCTTCCTCGAGCCGGCTGTCCCCGCACCGCTGGTCCTCGTCCACGGTGAGAGCCCGATCGCAGCCGCACTGGTGAGCATGGCTCGCGACCTCGGCTGGGACGCGCGGCCGTGGGCCGGTGAGGTGCCGCCCGGCACCGCGGCGCTTGTCGTCGCCACCCACGGCCGCGAGGAGGAGGAGACCCTCACCGCCGCGCTGCGCGCCGAGGTGGCCTACGTCGGGCTGGTCGCCAGCCGCAAGCGCGGCGAGGCGGTGCTCGCGTCGCTCGACGTGGCCGAAGACCTCCGGGCCCGGGTGCACACGCCGGCCGGGCTGGACATCGGTGCTCGCACACCGGAGGAGGTCGCGCTCTCGGTGCTGGCCGAGGTGGTCGCGGATCGGCGTCGTCCCAGCGGGCGACCGGTCGAGGCCGAGGCGCCGCCCGCCGAGCCGGCCACTGCCCGCGACCCGGTCTGCGGCATGTCGGTCGCCGCCGTGGACGCGTCACTGCACCTCGACCACGACGGGACGCGCTACTGGTTCTGCGGCACCGGCTGCCTGCGGGCGTTCGCCGCCGACCCGGCGGCCTACCTCTCCCCGGCGTGAGACCGGCGGCGCGCCGCCGGGGACCGCGGGTCGAGCGGTGGCAGGACGTGCACGTCATGGTCACCGGCGGGTCGAGCGGCATCGGCCGCGCCTTCGTCCGGCAGGTCCTCGCGCGCGGCGCACGCGTCTCGGTGCTGGCTCTGCCCGACGACGACCTTGCTGATGTCGAGGACGAGCTGCGCGCGCGTGGCGCGGTGTCCGAGACCGCCGGTGTCGACGTCACCGACGCCGGCGCGGTCGACGCGGCGGTACGCCGGACGGTCGCCGCGCTCGGCCCCTGCGACGTGCTGCTCACCTGCGCCGGCATCGCCCGGCCCGGCTACTTCCAGGAGCTGGACCTCGAGGTGTTCCGCCGCACCATGGAGGTGGACTTCTTCGGCACGCTGCACCCGATCCGATCCGTGGTGCCGTCGATGATCGAGCGGCGCTCCGGCAGCGTGGTCGGCATCTCCTCGACCGCCGGGCTGGTCGGCGTTTTCGGCTACACCGCGTACGGCCCGGCGAAGTTCGCCGTGCGCGGCCTGCTCGAGGTGCTTCGCGTCGAGCTGCGGCCGTACGGCATCCACGTCGGGTGCGTCTGCCCCCCGGATACCGACACGCCACAGCTCGCGTACGAGAACCGGTTCAAGCCGCCTGAGACCTTCGCCATCTCCGGCGCGATCCACCCCTTCACCGCCGAGCGGGTCGCCGCGAGCATCGTCGACGGCATGTCGCGGGGCCGGTTCCTCATCAGCCCGGACTGGCAGACCCGGCTGGTAGGGCGGACGGCCGGCCTGATGCGGGGAACGTACTTCCGCTACTTCGACGCAAAGGTGCGGCAGGTGCGTGGTCAGCCCACCCGGCCGGCCAGGTAACCGACCAGCAGCCCCCCGATCGCCAGCGAGCCGACCACGATGACCAGCTCGGTCCACATCTGGCCCGAGCCGGGCAGCAGCCGGAACAACCCGTTCTGCACGTTGAACGTGAGGTCCATCAGCCCGAGGAAGACCAGCGCTCCGCCGGCGACGAGCCCGAAGGCGACGCCGTAATCGTCGCCGCTCAGCAGGCCCACGGCGGCGACCAGCGACGTGACCGCCATGAAGCCGTCGGCGACCGGGAAGGCCCGCTCGAACCGGATCCACCACTCCTCCTCCACGACGTGCACCGTGCCGCGGACGAAGAAGTCCACCCAGTAGGCCACGGTCCCCCCCGCCACCACCAGCAGCAGGACGCCGAGCACCGTGTCCATGTCAGGCCCTCTCCGTCAGCGACCTCGCGGCGGTCAGGATCCGGGACACGTTCGGCAGCGTCGCCGTCTCCAGCCGGCGCGCGTACGGGATGGTGCCCTCGGTGGTGACCCGGGCGTACGTCGCGTCGACACCGTCCTCGGCGAGCACGGCGGCGATCTCGCCGGACAGGCCACCGCGCGTGTAGTCCTCGTCGACCACGACCACCCGCCCGGTGAGCTGGGCGAGGTCGGTCACCGCGCGTCGGTCGAGCGGTGCGACCGACCGCAGGTCGAGCACGGCGGCGTCGACTCCCTCGCCCGCCAGGATCTCGGCGACCTGCAGGCACCGGTGGACACCTACGCCCAACGACACCAGCGCGACGTCGTCACCGCGGCGACGAACCACCGCCGATCCCAACGGCACCGGAAGGACCGGATCGGGCACGTCGCCCACCGCCCCGTCCGCGGGCACGTCGAACTCGACACCCGGCCGACGGGCGCCACCGAGGTAGTCCAGCCAGTACTCGGAGAGGAGCTTGTGCTCGAGGAAGACGACCGGCCCCGGATGGTCCACCGCGGTCGCCATCAGGCCGGCGGCGTCAGCGGGGGTGGAGGGGACCACGACCGACAGCCCCGGGATGCCCGCCAGCAGGCCCCACAACGCCTGCTCGTGCTGGCCGGCGTCGCCGTAGCCGCCCCCGCACGCCGCCCGGACGACCAGAGGGGCGCGCCAGCGGCCGCCGCTGAACGCCTCGACCTTCGCCGCGTGGTTGAGAAGCTGGTCGAGCGCCACCGCGACGAAGTCCACGAAGGTGATCTCGACGACCGGGCGCAGCCCGGCCATCGCCGAGCCGAGCGCGCAGCCGAGCAGCGCGGCCTCGCTGATCGGCGCGTCGAGGACCCGGGTGCCGCCGAAGCGGACGTACAGCCCGCGGCGCAGGGTGCGCACGTCCTCGCCGAGCACCACCACGCGGTCGTCGCGCGCCATCGCCTCGGCGAGCGCCTGGTCGATGGCGGCGGCGAACGTCGTCCTAGGCATCGGCGAACCCCGTCCGGCGCAGCGCGGCGTCGACCGCCGAGTCGACCTCCGCCTTCGCCGACCGCTCGACCGCCCGGGCGACCCGGTCCGGCAACCGGCGCGCAGCCCGGCGCATCGGGTCCCGCCAGCGCGGTCGCGGCCCACCGGCGACGGCCACTCGTCGGCCGATGGACAGCAAGGCGCCGACACGAGCCGACAGCGGCGCCCCCGGCCCGCCGAGCAACCGCAGGAGGGGGCGCACCTCGGCCGTGAGCTCGCCGGCGGCTCCGGCCATCCGGACCAGCGGATCGCCGAGGAAGTGCCCCTCGCCCCGTTCGCACCGGGCCAGCAGCACCGAGGCCGGGCCGCCGCGGCGGAGTCGAGCCACCAGCCGTCCGGCGACCCGGTCCACCCGCTCCACGTCGGTGCCGTCGACACGGGCGACGGGCAGCCCGAACGCGCCGAGGCGCCGGGCGAGACCACCACCGGTGAGCGCCGCGGAGCGCGTCGTCACCGCCCAGCGGTTGTCCTTGCACACGAACAGAACCGGCAGCCGCCAGACCGATGCGAGGTTGAGCGACTCCATGAGCATCCCCTCGTTCACCGCGCCGTCCCCGAAGAACGCGACCGCGACCCCGCCGGCCCCGGCGTGCTTGGCCGCGAGTCCGAGGCCGCACACGAGCGGGCCCGGTGCGCCGACGATGCCCGAGGCGGCGGCGAGATGCGGTCGCGACATCAGGTGCATGTGACCGGCGCGGCCGCCGCACAGCCCGTCCTCGGAGCCCAGGACCTCCAGCAGCAGTGGCTCCAGCTCCACCCCGCGGGCGACGAGCGGGGGCGTGGAGCGGTAGTCCAGCGCCAGGGCGTCACCGTCACGCAGGTGGGTCACCACCCCGGCGACCACTGCCTCCTCGCCGATGCCCAGGTGCATCTCCCCCGAGACCAGCCCCCGGTGCCACAGGTCGCGCAGCGCCTGCTCGGCGAACCGCGCCCGGCACATCACCCGGTACAGCTCCGTCAGTCGCTCGACGCGCGGCGACCCGGCCGCTCCGCGGTTCATAGCGCCAAGGTTGCTCGGCGGGAACACCGGCGACCAGAGCCCAAGGTCGTCTTCACCCCTCGGGACCTCCGGCCCTCGTGCCGGCAGCGGCGCTTTCCTACCGTGAGGAACGTCCGGCACGGGCGCGAAAACCGGGAGGAGCCATGCCCCCACACTGCGACTCACTGGACGGCCCCGTCGTCACCGCGGCGCGGCACGCGCTGGACGAGGCGGACGTCGACCTCGTCCTGCCGTTCGTGCACGCCGACGGGGAGGCAGAGGTACGGACGATGTTCGACACGGTGCTGGCGGTCCGGCGCCTCGGCCCGGAGCCGCGCCAGGTGGCCGACCGGCTCTTGTTCGAGACCGTGGTGCGCGTCCACCGCGCCGGCGAGGGCGCGCCGTACACCGGGCTGAAGCCGGCTGGGCTCTCGGTAGGGCCGGTGATTCCGCTGGCCGAACGGGCGGTCGAGACGGGCTCACCGACCGAGGTCACCGAGTTCCTGACCGGGGTGCTGCGCGACGAGCTGAAGCAGCGGCTCGAGCAGGTGAACAGCCTGGCGGCCACGAAGGAGCGGTCGGTCCACGACGCCCGCCAGCACGTGGAGGCGATGCTCGGCTTCGAGGTGTACTGCCACCACGTGTTCCAGGCGCTGCGCGCCGCCCCCCACGACGCGGTGGCGGGAGCCGGCGACGACCACGGGTAACCGGCGGGCGGTAGCGCCGCGTGTGCTTGTGACCGGGCTGGGGCGGCTTCAGGTGATGAGCGTGCGCCCGGTGGGCGCCGGCGGGCGGGCGTGCGCGGCAGCCAGATCCCGCCCCAGCCGGCCCTGGCGCACCTCGTCGAGTGCCGCGCGGAGCCACCCGAGTGCCTCACTCACGTGTGCGTCCCGTTCACCCAACGCTGTCGAGACCTGACGCACCATCGGCGCGAACAGGCCCTTCGCCCTCCGGTGCGCGGCGCGGCCCGAGCGGGTCAGCCGGATGCGGTAGGACCGCCGGTCCTCGGGGTTCGGGACGCGTTCCACGTGGCCGCGCGCCTCGAAGCGCTTGACGTAGCTCGAGACGGTGGTCGGCGGCGCGGCCATCCACCGGGCCAGGTCGGTGGGCGTCGTGGAACGCCCGGTGGCCAGCAGGGAGTAGATCGCGTACTCGTCGGCGTCCAGACCGCTCGGGGCCAGCACCGTGTCGAGCAGGTCTCCTGCTGCCCGGGCGACCAACCACACGCTGAACAAGGCGTTCGACTGCTCCTGACCGACCGGCAGGGCGGCCTTGACAGAGATAGTGCGATCTCGCATCATCTCGGCAATGTACTACGAGTGCGTAGTAAGTCTTCGGGTCGCTCGGTGTCACGGTCGGCGGACAGCACGAGCGGTTCTGCTGGCCATGGCATTGGCCCTGCTGTCCGCGTGCTCGTCCGGCGTCGCCGACACCAGCGGAACCCGAACGTCCTCGCGGCCTGGTGCGAGCACGCCGGTGGCGACCGAGACGGCGTGGGGCCGCATCAGCCGCCCGCTGTGCGCGGAGCCGGACGAGGGAACGTTCCTGCACCAGGAGAGCTCGCCGGGCACGGTGACCCCGGTGCTCGTGCTGGGCGACGGAGCGCGCGGTGTCGTCCTGGGCGCGCAGGCGAACGGCGGCATCTGCCAGGTGATGCCGTTCGGCAGGGAGCTGGCGGACCGCGGGTACCACGTCGCGCTGTTCGAGTGGCGCGACCCGTACCCCGACTCGATGGCCGCGGCCACCACCGCCCTCGCCGACGCGGGGGCCCAGCGGATCGTCGTGGGCGGGTTCTCCCGCGGCGCCCTGGTGGGCCTCGGGGTCGCACCCCGACTCGGTCCGAAGGTGGTCGGCGCGTTCTCCGTCAGCGGCGGTCCGTCCGAGAGCGAGGGCTTCCCCACGGTCCGGTCGCTGGCGAGGTTCCGCGGGCCGGTGCTGCTGGTCGACTCGGAGGACGACGCCACGTTTCCGCCGGGAACGGTCCGGCGGATCGCAGCGCGTCACAAGGGTCCGGAGCAGGTTCTGGTCCTGCCTGGCTTCGACCACGCCCTGAGGCTGCTCGAGGGCGAGCACTCGGGGCGGGTCAGGGCGGCGATCTTCGACTTCCTGGACCGGGTCACCGGCTGAGTCTCACGTGATCGGCTCGGCCAGGACGTCGTGACGTGCCCGGGGTGGTACCGGCCGACGGAGCCGGTCCCGGGCGAGCCCCAGAGTTCCCCGAAGGCCGACCAGACGGACCAGGTGCGCCGGCGAGAAGAAGGCACCGACCGGCGCCACGCCGCTCAGGACGGCGAAGAACCGGTCGGCCTCCGCCGGTCGCTCCGCGACGGCGGCGAACAGCCGCCGCTCCCCCGGCGACGTCGGCCGGAAGGACGCGAGGCCCACCGTGAAGTCGAACATCGCCCGCGTCGACCGGTCCCGCTCCCGCACGTACCGCGACATGGCCGCGGTGAGGTCTCTCCGCCCGCCCAGCCCGTCGACCAGCGCCGCGGACAGGAGGTCGGCGTCGCGGAACGCGTTGCCGATGCCCTGGCCGGTGATCGGGTCCATCACCAGCCCGGCGTCACCGGCCAGCGCCCAGCCCGGACCGTGCGAGGCCCGCACCTCGTTGGGCAGGTCGGTCGTGGCGCGCACCGGAGAGACCCGCCGCGCGGCCCGGGCCCGCTCGCCGAGGTCACCGGCGCCGTCGAGCGAGGCCAGCAGGCTGTGGCCCGGGTCCCGGCGGAACGCCGCGAGCTCGCTCGCGGGCCATGCGCAGTACGTGATGACCTGCCCGTCGTCGGTCGGCCACGCTCCCACCACCCGCCGGTCGCCGCTGAAGACCTGACCCGCGGGCAGGTCCAGACCCTCCCAGTAGGAGTAGAACGCGAGCGTCCGAGGAGCGCGGGAGATCCTCACGTCAGCCCCGACGGTCCTGGCCACGGTCGAGTTCTTCCCGTCGGCCCCGACGACGACCGCCGCGTGCTCGTCCGTGCGCCCGCCGGACTTGCGGCGCAGGCGGACGCCGCCGACCCGGCCGTCCACCTCGACCAGCCCCTCGACGATCGTCCCCTCGCGGACCTCGGCCCCCGCGTCTCGTGCGGCGTCGACCAGCAGCTTGTCCAGCCTCGTACGTCGGGGGCTGTACATGGCGTCCGCGCCCGCGACGGCGGGGTATCGCCCCGAGATCGCCGCACCGCCGACGTGGAACGTCACGTCTCGGGTCGGCGGCGTCCCGGCGGCCACCAGCCGGGGCAGCAGGCCCCACCTGGCCAGCCGCGCCACACCCGGCACCTGGACCTGGTGCGTGGACAACGTGTCGCTGGGGAACGTCGCCCGATCCACCACGAGCACCTTCGCTCCCGCGCGGGCGAGCAGCATCGCTGTCGCGGCGCCCGCGACCCGCGCGCCGACGATGATGACGTCGTGACCCATGGGGTCACCTCCTTGGTCCGCCCACGCACCCGGTTCGGTCAGGTGCGCCGGGCCTCCTGATCGGTGAGGACGGCCAGCCGCAGGACCCGGACGAGGTGCTCGGCCCGGCGCTCGAGGCCGTCGTCGTCGAACTGCCCGGTCAGCGACTGCATGCCGGTGAACCCGGCCACGGCGACCTCGGCGAACAGCGCCGGCTCGAGGTCGGCCCGGACCGAGCCCTCCTCCTGCGCCGCCCGGAAGTGCTCGGTCACCGTCTCGATCCAGATGCGCGAGCCGTTGCAGACCTGGTCGCGCAGGTCCGGGTCCTGCGCCAGCTCGGAGACCAGCTTCTGCAGCGCCGCCGGCCCCTCGCCGGCACGGGTCGCCCGGGCGATCGCCCGCGGCGCGGCGAACAGGCGGTCGACGGCGCGTGGGTGGGCCGAGATCTGCTCCCGGATCGCCCCGATCCACCGCCGGTGGTGGTCCTCCAGCACGGCCAGCGCCAGCGCCTGCTTGGACGGGAAGTGGAAGTAGAACCCGCCCTTGGTCAGCCCGGACGCCTCGATGATCCGGTTCAGCGACGCGGCGGCGTAGCCGCTGCGCTCGAAGACCGGCCGTGCCGCATCCAGGATCGCCCGTCGCGAGCGCTCGGTCCGGTCCGGGTTGGTGACCACCCCTCTACTAGAAAACCGACCGGTCGGTTTGTCAACGGAGGAGTTCGGCGAGGTGCGGTGCCCGCCGGCCGGGATGTGCCACCGCGCGCGGAGCGGGTAGGGCGGGCAGAGCAACCAAGCCGAGAGGAGGACCCAAGACATGACGGTCACGCACTTCCAGGACCTTCCGCTCGCCGACCGCGACCGCGCCTGGGACGGCGACGCCGCCGAGAAGCGGGTTCGCCGGTTCACCGACGCCGAGGACGGCCCCACGCCGGCCTACCGCGACGCCCACGTCTGGTACGACGGCGACCAGCCGGACAACTTCACCAGCTACAAGCTGCTCATCGCCGACGTCGTCGGGGGCACGCTGGTCGCGGTCCCCCGCGGTGTGATGGCCGCCGGCGCCGTGCTGCAGGGCTCCCGCGGCGGCGTGGACATCCCGCCCGGTGACGCCGACCGGGCCAAGAGCCACCTCGCGAAGTACTACGCGAAGATGGGCGACACCGCGCCCTGGGAGCGCTGACCGTGCTCGCATAAGGTCGCGCCCCATGGAGACGCGACGCCTCGGACGCACCGGTCGGCAGGTATCGGTGGTGGGGCTCGGCTGCTGGCAGCTCGGCGCCGACTGGGGCCTCGTGGGCGAGGACGAGGCGCTGGACGTGCTCCGCGCCGCCCTCGACTCCGGCGTCACGTTCCTCGACACGGCAGACGTCTACGGCGACGGACGCAGCGAGGCCCTGGTCGGCCGGGTGCTGAAGGAGCGTCCCGACGCCGGGGTCACCGTGGCCACCAAGATGGGTCGCCGGGCCGACCCGCACGTCCCCGAGGCGTTCACCCTGGACGCATTCCGTGGCTGGCTGGACCGCAGCCGGCGCAACCTCGGGGTCGACACGGTCGACCTGGTGCAGCTGCACTG
>DASVBQ010000321.1:0-3129 GCA_036375795.1 Actinomycetes bacterium | reverse complement strand
CTCGTGCTCGTCGACCTGCCGACCCACTGGCTCGGCGCCGTGTGGCTCGGCGCGCTGTGGTCCGGCGGCCACGTCGTCACGACCGACCCCCGCCTCGTCGAGGAGGCCGCCCTGGTCGTCTGCGGCCCCGACGGTGTCGAGACCTACGCCGGCCGCGTGGACGTCGTACCGGTGGTGGCCCTGTCCCTGCGCCCACTCGGCGCGCGGTTCGCCGAGCCGTTGCCGACCGGTGTCGTGGACTACGGCGCGGTCGTGCTGGGTCAGCCGGACGCGTTCATGCCCCTCGAGCCCGCCACCGCCGACGACGAGGCGTGGCGCGCGGCGGACAGCACGCTCGCCCAGGCGGACCTGCTGGCCGAGGCCGCCGCGGCTCCGCTGATCGAGCAGGGCGGGCGGCTGCTCACGGACCTCAACCCGTGCACGGCCGAGGGCCGCGGCACCCTGCTCTCACCGCTGCTGCGCGGCGGCAGCACGGTGTGGGTCAGGAACCCCGACGAGTCGGCCTGGCAGCGCAGGTACGACGAGGAGCGGGCGACCGCTCAGCTGCGTGCCGCCCGCCCCTCGTGAGGATCAGCTGCTCAGGTCGTAGGCGCCGAACCGGTCGGTGACCAGCCGGCGGACCCCGAAGCCCTTGCGGGTGCCGGGCAGCAGCCACAGCTTGCCGGTCGCGGACTCACGGGCCACCACGTCCGGGCGGCCGTCGCCGGTGGCGTCGCCGACCGCCTGCAGCAGGTCGTAGCCCTTCGCCCCGGCCCCGAGCTTCGACGGGTTCATGAGGCCGCCGGGCCCGTTGCCGCGGTAGAGCAGGAGCACGCCGTCCGAGCGACGCAGCAGGCTGTCCGGGGAGCCGTCGGCGTCCCAGAGGCCGAGGCCGGTGTGCTGGTTGGAGCTGATCGCGGAGTGGGCGACGTAGCTGGTGAGGAAGCCGGAGACGCCGTCACCGGGGTAGATCCGCATCGCCATGCCCTCGGGCTGGCCCATCAGGTCCGGGTAGCCGTCACCGGTGATGTCGCCGACCGCGGCCAGCAGCTTCACGTTGGCCCAGCCCGTGGCCGCCGTCACCGGCGCCGCGAACCCGCCACTGCCGTTGCCGAGCCGGAGGTCCATCCTGCCCCGGGGGGTGCGCGTGATGATGTCGCCGTAGCCGTCGCCGTTCCAGTCCCCGACGTTGAGGATGAGGTTGGCCGACGTCAGCGTCAGGCCGGTGTCGGCGACCGCCTCGAGGTTCTTGGCCCCGTTGTTCGGGAACACGAACACCTCGCCGGCGCCGTTGCGGCCGATCAGGTCGGTGCTCGCGTCACCGGCCAGCTGGCCGACCGCGGCGAGGTAGTTGAGCCGCTCGAACTGCGGGAAGGGGCCGAGCCGGTGTTCGAACCCGCCCGCACCGTTGCCGGGGAAGACGTAGACGAACTTCGGCTCCTTGCCCTTGACGAGCAGGTCGGGCCGACCGTCGTTGGTCAGGTCACCGGCCCCGGCGATGTGGCTGTACTGGCCCCATCCCCCGGGCAGGGCGACGGGGCTGCCGATGCCGCGCCCGGTGCCCGGCACAAGGTAGAGGCTGCGTCCGGAACGGGCGACGAGGTCGTTGCGTCCGTCGCCGTCGAGGTCGCCGACCCCCGCGGTGACGTCGTAGCCGCTCCACGCATCGGAGAGCAGCTCGCGCTGCCGGAAGCCACCGGCGCCGTCACCGGGGTAGACCCACAGGTTGGAGGTGCCCGCGACCCGTGCGACGAGGTCGGCGTTGCCGTCACCGGTCATGTCCATCGCCCCGACGAGCTGGTCGACGTCGGCGAGCCGGTCGGTCTCGAGGATCGGGGCCCCCAGCCCGGCCTGGGCGGTGCCCGGGTAGACCGCGGTGAGCTTCGTGGCGCCGTTGCGGGCCACCACGTCGGGGATGCCGTCACCGGTCAGGTCGCGCGAGGCGGCGACGAGGTCCATGCCCTTCCAGCCGGTGGCCGCGCGCACACCGCGCTGGAAGTTGGTCTGACCGCCGGTGCGTACGACGTACGCACGCCTCGTGGCCTTGTCACGGACCACGAGGTCCGGCCACGGCGAGCCGGCGAGGTTGGTCGACCGGGTGCGGCTCGTGAAGGGCGCCTGGTAGGTGGCCGCGAGGCCGCGGATCTGCGACAGCTGTGCGTAGAGGTACTTGCCGGGGCAGGCCGTGGTGCCGGCATCGCGGTGCCCGTTGATCGCCGGGAAGTACTTCTTGCCTACCCACTCCTTGGTGGACGCGGCCGCGACGCCGTGCAGCGACAGCTTCCAGGCGAACAGGCGGCCGTAGGCGTCGAGCATCGCCGACGACGGCTTCACCTTGTCGAAGTTGCCCAGGGCGGACATCGCGAAGGAGCTCTCGTTGTAGCCGAGGGTGTGCGCGCCCACGACGGGCCGGTCGACACCGCCGTAGCGGCCCTCCCAGATGCGGCCGAAGCGGTCGACGACGAAGTTGTAGCCGATGTCGCTCCAGCCCTTGGACTGGGTGTGGTAGGCGTAGATGCCGCGCAGGAGCGCGGGCACCTGCTGGCGGGTGTAGTTGTTGGCGTTCACCGTGTGGTGGACGAAGCCGGCGTGGACCTCGTAGTAGCCGAGCTGGGACTTGTTGCGCATCCGCTCGTCGGCGCCCCACTGCGCGCGGGAGAAGATCTGCGGCTTGGGGGTGATCCCGACGGCGCCGGTGAGCACACCGTCCGGGTCGGTGCCGTCGTTCGTCTCCGGGGCCGGCTCGGCCGGGGTCTCGGTCGTGGGGTTCGTGGTCCCGGGGTCGGTCGTACCGGTGCTCGAGGAGAGCGCGACCGCACCCTCCTCCGGCAGCTCGGCGGTGTCGATCGCGGGCTCCGCCATCTGCGGCGCGGGGGTGTCCTTGGGGTCGACCACGGCGAGCGCGGCCCCGGCGGGGACCTCGCCGTCGGCGGTCTCGATCTTCACCTGGACCTCGTCGACGGCACCCACCACGATCGGGTCGGTGCCCTGGCGCGCGCCGCGCGCCTCCTCGCTGTCGGGGTCGGGGCCGTGGTCGTCGTGGTACTCGACCTGCTGCCACGCCCCCCAGGTGCCGTCGTCGAGGCTGCGGACGGAGACCTTGACCTCGTCCTCGTCCAGGTGCTCGCGCGGGTTCCAAGTGACGCCGAC
>DASVBQ010000319.1:0-3189 GCA_036375795.1 Actinomycetes bacterium | reverse complement strand
AGCACGTCGGCGACCACGGGTGTCACGGTGCCCCGCTCCGTCAGGTCAGCCAGCGTGAAGGTGCGTCGCCGCGACACCCGCAGGCTGATCAGTGTCCCCGCCGGTGACACCGGCGGCAGGACGGCGTGCAACCGGGTTCCGTCGGCGAGCCGCGCGTCGACGGTCGGCCGAGCCACGTCGAGACGGCGGCCGGCCGAGGCGGCGAGCCGTTGCGCGAGCCGGCGGACAGCGCCCTCGTCCGGGAAGCCGACGGGCGCGACCTCCAAACCCCGGCCCCGGTCGACCCACACCTCGGCCGGGCCGTTGACGAGGACGTCGCTGACGTCGGGGTCGCCCAACAGCTCGTCCAACGGCCCCGCACCGGTGAGCTCGGCCCGGACCGCCCCGACGAGGTCGAGCACCGCCCGGCCGCTGACGAGCGAGCCCTCCGCCCGCAGCGCCGTGGCGACGGCCGCCGGCGTCGGCGCCTCCCCGCCCTGGGCGAGCCGGTCGACCACCCGGGCGACGAGAGCGGACTCCGGCGTCACGCCGCGACCGGGCTGCTCGCGGCCCCCAGCTGCCGGAGGAGCTCCCGGCACAGGTCGGCCAGCGGCCCGCGGCCGGACCGTGCCGGCGCCTCCCCACGCTCCAGGCTGCGGGCCAGCCCCGGCTCGGGCCGCAACCACCCGACGAGCGGGAGCCCGAGGGAGTCGGCGACGACCCGACCGGTGAGGCCGGACGGGGCTGGGCCGCGCACGACGAGCCGCACGTCGGGGGCCAGCGCCCGGAGGCCGGCCGCCACCCGCGCCGCGGCAGCGGTTGCGCGGACCTCGGCCGGAACCACCAGCAGGACGGTCGTGGCCGCCGCGACCGCGACCTCCGCAAGCGCGTCCAGCCGGCGAGGGAGGTCGACGACCACGACCTGGTGCGACCGGCAAGCTGCCGAGAGCACCGCCGTCGCCGCGGCCACCGGAACCGGACGCGGGTCTCCGCGGTCCCACGACAACAGCCGCAGCCCGGACACCTCGGGCAGCGCCGACCCGAGGGCCGCTGCCCCGACCCGGCCGCCGGCCACCGCGAGGTCCGGCCACCGCATGCCGGGCACCTGCTCCGCGCCCACCAGCAGGTCCAGGCCGCCGCCGAGCGGGTCGGCGTCGACCAGGAGGGTTCTCAGCCCGTCGGCGCTCGCGGTCACCGCGAGCGCACCCGCGAGGGTCGAGGCTCCCGCCCCGCCGCGCCCGCCGACGGCGGCCACCGTGGTCGCCTCCGCGACCGGGGCCTCGACGGAGTCGACGAGCCGGTCGACCAGCAAGGCCTCGGCATCGGGCAGGAGCACCACGGTCTCGACGCCGAGGCCGGCACCCCGCGTCCAGACGTCGCCGTCGTCGAGGTCCCGCGTGACGAGCACCAGGTCGGGTCGCCGCCCGAGCCCGGCGCGGTCCACGCCACGGGACAGGTCGTCACCGAGCACGACCAGCGGGGCCGACGCCCACGCCGACCGGGCGGCCGTCAGGTCGTGCGCAACCTGCGGCTCGACGCCGGCCGCGGCGCACAGCCGCAGCAGGTCGTCGAGCAGGTCGGCGTCGGATGTCACGAGCAGCGGCCGCTCGGGCACGGGCACCTCCACGCGAGGACGGGAGTCTTCACGGTGGCGGCCCACGCGGGCGCTCG
Source organism: Actinomycetes bacterium (assembly GCA_036375795.1). Taxonomy (GTDB): domain Bacteria; phylum Actinomycetota; class Actinomycetes; order JACCUZ01; family JACCUZ01; genus DASVBQ01. The sequence goes on along the minus strand of DASVBQ010000319.1, from coordinate 1,539 downwards.
GAGGGCGGTGCCAGAGGGCTGTGGACCGCCGCCGGACCAACGCCGAGCTGTGGACGGCGGGGGTCAGCCGACCCCGGACGTGCGACGGCCCCCGCCGGGGGGGAGAGCGGGGGCCGTCTGTCGCGGTCTCGGCCCGGGGGGGATGAGCCGGACCACGATTGCGTCACTCGGAGGGGACGCGGTGCCAGAATGTACCCCTCACGGCCCGGACGCAAACAACCCCTGGGGGCCGCCTGTCGGAATTTTGCCGTCCCTATGCTCGGAGGCGTGGCCCCGACCGTTCCGACCCGCACCGCCGCCTTCTTCGACCTCGACAAGACGGTGATCGCGCGGTCCAGCACGCTGGCCTTCAGCCGGTCGTTCTACCAGGGCGGGCTGATCAACCGGCGGGCCGTCATGCGCAGCGCGTACGCGCAGTTCGTCTACCTGGTCGGCGGCGCGGACCACGACCAGATGGAGCGGATGCGGGCCTACCTCTCCTCGATGTGCACCGGCTGGGACGTGCAGCAGGTCAAGGACATCGTGTCCGAGACCCTGCACGAGCTGATCGACCCGATCATCTACGACGAGGCCGCCACCCTCATCGAGGAGCACCACCTGGCCGGCCGGGACGTCGTGATCGTCAGCTCGTCCGGCGCCGAGGTGGTCGAGCCGATCGGCGAGATGCTCGGCGCCGACCGGGTGATCGCCACCCGGATGGTGGTCGAGGACGGGCGGTACACCGGGGACATCGAGTTCTACGCGTACGCCGAGAACAAGGCGATCGCCATCCGCGAGCTCGCCGAGCGGGAGGGCTACGACCTCGCCGGGTCGTACGCGTACAGCGACTCGGCGACCGACGTGCCGATGCTCGAGGCGGTGGGCCACCCCCACGCGGTGAACCCGGACCGCGCCCTGCGCCGGGAGGCGGTGGCCCGTGACTGGCCGGTGCTGGTCTTCACCAAGCCGGTGCGGCTGCGCGACCGGTTCTCCGGCGTCAGCTTGCCGCCGCCGGGTGCGCTGGCCGCCGTCGCGGTCAGCGCCGGCGCCGCGACGGCAGGGGTGGTGTGGCTGGCCGCACGCCGACGCAACGGCCGGGGCTCGCTGCTCGGCGACGCGCTGCGCGCGACACGCCGGTCGGCCCCTCGCCGGTAGGCAAAGAAAGTCCGTGACCCCTTCCGCCGGATGCCCGATATGCGTTACACAGAGGGCGTAGCACGGCAGCTGGGCACCCACGCGGCGACCTGCCCATGTACGGGCCGGCGAGCCAGGCTTGACCTGGACTCCCGACACACGGTGCACGCTTGGTAACCCGGGCCTGACGTGCCGGAGCGGCGCCCCTCGAGGGGCGCCGCTCACCTGTCCGGCCGCGGTGCGCCGCGGAGCGACGTCAGGCGCCGCGCTGGATGGCCTCGCAGACGGCGACACCCTCACGGGCGCCCAGCACGACCGCCTCGGCGCAGTGGACCACCCACACGGCGAGGCCGTCCGGCCCGCCGGCGGCGTACGACCGCAGCGCCTCGAGGTAGGCGTCGCGACCCAGCTCGACGTGCCCCACCT
>DASVBQ010000303.1:0-3768 GCA_036375795.1 Actinomycetes bacterium | reverse complement strand
GACAGGCTGGCGGGCGCCGGCGGGACCGGGTCGACCGGCGCGAAGGCGGCGCGCTCGCCGTCCCAGACGCCGAGCTCAGCGACCTCCGCACGGGCGCTCGCGACGTCGGGCAGACCGAGGTCGACGCCCATCGCGTCGGCGAGGACGTTCAGGACGCGCACGTCAGGCATGGCGTTGGTGCCGCGCAGGACCTCGCTGAAGGGCCGATGGCGACCCTCCCAGTCGACGAACGTGCCGGCCTTCTCGACGGCGGCCGCGACGGGCAGCACGACGTCGGCACGCTCGGTCACCGCCGACTCGCGCAGCTCCAGGCTCACCACGAACGGGGCCGCGTCGATCGCGGCGAGCGCTGCGGTCGGGTCCGGCAGGTCGTAGGGGTCGACCCCACCGACCAGCAGGGCGCGCACGGCACCGGTGTGCACCGCCTCCAGGATGCCTGCGGTGTCGCGTCCGGCGGTGGCCGGCAGGCCCGCGACACCCCAGGCGGTCGCCACGTCGACCCGGGCCGCGGCGTCGGCGACCGGGCGGCCGCCCGGCAGGACCGACGGCAGCGCACCGGCCTCGAGGGCCCCGCGCTCGCCGGCGCGGCGGGGCACCCACTCCAGCCCGGACCCGGTGGACTCGGCCAGCCGCACCACGGCGGACAGCGCGCCCGGCACGGACGCGAGACCCTCGCCGACGAGGACGACCGTGCCCTCACCGCGCAGCGCGTCCGCGGCGGCCCGCACGCGATCGTCACCGGTTCGCAGGGCGTCGAGCACCTCGGGCTCGGTGCCGGGAGCCGTCGGGACCACCGAGGCGGACAGCTTGTCCAGGCCGCGCGTGACGAACGGGGCTACCGCGTGCACGGCGAGCCCGCCGCGGCGCACCGCCTTGCGCAGTCGCAGGAACAGGATCGGGGACTCCTCCTCGGGTTCCAGCCCGACGAGCAGCACGGTGGAGGCGCGCTCCAGGTCGTCGTACGTGACGCCGAGGCCGAAGCCCGCGACGTGGGCGGCGAGAAACGACTCCTCCTCCGCCGAGTGCGGGCGGGCGCGGAAGTCGACGTCGTTGGTGCCGAGCGCCACCCGGGCGATCTTCGCGTAGGCGTAGGCGTCCTCGAGGGTCGCCCGGCCGCCGACCAGGACGCCGGTCGCACCCTTGGCGGCAGCGAGCCCGCGGGCCGCGAGGTCGAGAGCCTCGGCCCAGGACGTCGGCACCAGCGTGCCCGTCTCGTCCCGGACCAGCGGGGCAGTGAGGCGGTCCTGGGCGGTGGCGTACTGGAACGCCCAGCGGCCCTTGTCGCAGTTCCACTCCTCGTTGACCTGCGGGTCGTCACCGGCCAGCCGGCGGAGCACCTTGCCGCGCCGGTGGTCGGTGCGGATCGCGCAGCCCGAGGCACAGTGCTCGCAGACGCCCGGGGACGACACGAGGTCGAAGGGGCGGGAGCGGAAGCGGTACGCGGCGCCGGTGAGCGCGCCGACCGGGCAGATCTGGACCGTGTTGCCCGAGAAGTAGGACTGGAACGGCTCCTTCTCGTAGATGCCCACCTGCTGCAACGCACCGCGTTCGAGCATCTCGATGAAGGGGTCGCCGGCGACCTGCGAGGAGAACCGGGTGCACCGGGCGCACAGCACGCAGCGCTCACGGTCGAGCAGCACCTGGGAGGAGATGTTGATCGGCTTGGGGAAGGTCCGCTTGACGTCCTCGAAGCGGGACTCGGCGCGCCCGTTGCTCATCGCCTGGTTCTGCAACGGGCACTCGCCGCCCTTGTCGCAGACCGGGCAGTCGAGCGGGTGGTTGATGAGCAGCAGCTCCATCACCCCGCGCTGCGCCTTGTCGGCGACGGGCGAGGTGAGCTGGGTCTTGACCACCATGCCGTCGGAGACCGTGGTGGTGCAGGACGCGAGCGGCTTGGGCTGGCCCTCCACCTCGACCAGGCACTGCCGGCAGGCTCCCACCGGGTCGAGCAGCGGGTGGTCGCAGAACCTGGGCACCTGGATGCCGATGAGCTCGGCGGCCCGGATGACCAGGGTGCCCTTCGGGACCTGGACTTCGAAGCCGTCGATCGTCAGGGACACCAGGTCGGTGCGCGGCCGGACCTCGGCGCCCCCGGCGCCGGTGCCGGTGCTGCTGCTGGTGACGGTCATCGGGCGCGGGCTCCCGTCTGCGCGAAGAGCGTCGAGGCGGCGGGGTCGAACGGGCAGCCGCCGTGCTCGAAGTGGGCGATGTACTCGTCGCGGAAGAACTCGAGGGAGGACGTGATCGGGCTGGTCGCACCGTCGCCCAGGGCGCAGAACGCCCGGCCCAGGATGTTGTCGCTGATGTCGAGCAGCTTCTCGAGGTCTTCCTCGGTGCCCTTGCCGTCCTCGAGCCGGCGCAGGATCTGGACCAGCCAGAAGGTGCCCTCCCGGCAGGGGGTGCACTTCCCGCACGACTCGTGCGCGTAGAACTCGGTCCAGCGCAGCACGGCGCGGACGACGCAGGTGGTCTCGTCGAAGATCTGCAGGGCCTTGGTGCCGAGCATCGACTTCGCGCCGGCCACGCCCTCGTACGACAGCGGGATGTCGAGGTGCTCGGCCGTGAGCAGCGGGGTCGACGAGCCGCCGGGCGTCCAGAACTTCAGCTCGTGGCCCTCACGGATGCCGCCGGAGAGGTCCAGCAGCTCGCGCAGCGTGATGCCCATCGGCGCTTCGTACTGCCCGGGCCGGGCGACGTGCCCCGAGAGCGAGAAGAGCGTGAAGCCCTTCGAGCGCAGCTTCGGGTTCTCGTTGTCGGTGCCCTGCGCGGTGAACCACTCGACGCCATGGCGCAGGATGCTCGGCACGCTGGCGATGGACTCCACGTTGTTGATGACCGTCGGCGAGGCGTACAGGCCGGCGACCGCGGGGAACGGCGGGCGCAGCCGCGGCTGGCCACGACGCCCCTCGAGCGAGTCGAGCAACGCGGTCTCCTCGCCGCAGATGTACGCCCCCGCGCCCGCGTGGACCGTCAGCTCCAGGTCGTAGCCGGAGCCGAGGATGTCCTTGCCGAGGTAGCCAGCGTCGTAGGCCTCCGCGACCGCGGCCTGCAGCCGGCGCAGCACGTGGACCACCTCGCCGCGCACGTAGATGAACGCGTGCGCCGCGCGGATGGCGTAGGACGCGATGACGACACCCTCCACCAGCTCGTGCGGGTTGGCCATCATCAGCGGGATGTCCTTGCACGTGCCGGGCTCGGACTCGTCGGCGTTGACGACGAGGTAGACCGGCTTGTCACCGCCCTGCGGGATGAACCCCCACTTCATGCCGGTCGGGAAGCCCGCGCCCCCGCGCCCGCGCAGCTCGGAGTCCTTCACCATCTGGGTGACCTGGTCCGGCGACTTCTTCAGCGCAGCCTTGAGCCCGGCGTAGCCGTCGTTCTGCTCGTAGACCGCGCGGGTCCACGGCTGCTCCTTGTCCCACGTCCGGGAGAGGACTGGGGTCAGTGTCATCGTCACGTCTGGTCGTCCTCACCGCTGGGCGGCGTCGGGTTGGCCGCGTCCGTCGAGCGGGTCGGCTCGTCGGCGCCGTCGCGCTTGCGGCGCTTCCCGGCCGAGGTCTGCTCGCGGTAGATCTCCAGGCCCGCCAACGTGGCCTTGCCCGCCGCTGGTCCTTCGTTCGCGCGACCGTCGTAGAAGCCCGCGAGGACCCGGGAGACCTCCTTGAAGGTGCACAGCGAGGCGCCCCGGGTAGGGGTCGGGACCTTGCCGGCGCGCAGGTCGTCGACCAGCGCGACCGCGGACTCCGGCGTCTGGTTGTCGAAGAACTC
>DASVBQ010000295.1:0-4656 GCA_036375795.1 Actinomycetes bacterium | reverse complement strand
GCTCGGCAGCGTCCCGGGCTTGTCCGGCTCGTCGGAACAACCCGACACGACCACCAGCGCGGCACTCACGACCAGCGCGAGTCGGAGCAACGTCCCCGTCGGCGCGCGCATGAGTCGGGATCTTACGTGACAAGCCGGCACACGCCAGGGGTCGAATCCACAGGCCCGGCCCAGCTCGCGGAGGCCCGCCCAGGGCGCTGGCGCCGCTGGGACGCGACCGGACCGGTCCCAAATCACGGTGAAACGACTGTGTCGGAGCCCGGATCGGGCTGTCTGGCCTGTTTCACCGCGATTCGGGTGCGCTGTGGGCGGATCGACGGGTGCGTGGAGCGTCGGGCGGTCGCACGGGGCGTCGATCCGCCGAGGGCGCACCGACCGGCGACGCCGACCGGCCACCGCGTCAGACCGACCGGCGACGCCGACCGCACCGCGTGAGACCGACCGGCCACCGCGTCAGACCACGGCGTCGGAGCTCTCCTCGTCGGCGGCGACGGCCTGCCGCTCGGCCTCCTCACGCTCGTACGCGGTGATCAGCTGCCGGTAGCCCGCGCACCGGGCCAGCAGCTCGGTGTGCGTGCCGCGGTCGACGACTTGGCCCTGCTCGACGTACACGACCTCGTCGGCCAGCGCGATCGTCGCCTTGCGGTACGCCACCACCACCACTGTCGGCGCCTCCCCCGACGACGACGTCCTCTCCCGCAGCCCGGCCAGGATCGCCGCCTCGACCCGCGGGTCCACCGACGACGTCGCGTCGTCCATCACGAGCAGCCGCGGCATCCGCACCACCGCCCGGGCCAGCGCCAACCGCTGCCGCTGCCCCCCGGACAACGTCATCCCCCGCTCCCCGATCCGGGTGTCCAGGCCCTGCGGCAACGCGTCGACGAACCGCTCGGCCTGCGCAACCTGCAGCGCGGCCCGCACCTGCTCATCCGGCACGTCCAGCCCGAGGGTCACGTTGCCGCGCACCGTGTCGTCGAACAGGAACGTCTGCTGCGGAACGACCGCCGCCGCCCCCGACACCCCGCCACGGGCCACCGACCGGAGGTCCACCCCGTCGAGCACCACCTCTCCGGTCGCCGGGTCGACCAGCCGCACCAGCAGGGCGGTCAGCGTCGACTTCCCGGACCCGGTCGGTCCGACCAGCGCGACGGTCCGCCCGGCCGCGACGGTGAACGTGACGTCGTGCAGCACGTCCGAGTCCGCGTAGGCGAACCCGACCCCGCGTACGTCGAGCGTGGCCGGCGCCCCGTCCTCTGCCAGCTCCGACGTGCCGTACGTCAGGCCGCCCGACGCCTCCAGGACCCGCGACACGCGCTCCCACCCGACCACGCTGCGCGGCAGCTCGCCCAGCACCCAGCCGATGGCCCGCACCGGGAACGCGAGGATCGTGAAGAGGTACGCGACCTGCACCAGGTCCCCGGCGGCGATCGCCCCGGACTCGATGCGCGTTGCACCCACCAGCAGCACCGCGAGCACCCCGAGCGTCGGCAGGGCCTCCAGCACCGGGTCGAACATCCCACGGACCCGGCCGACAGCCACCTGCGCGTCGCGCAGCTCGTGCGCCGCCGCCTCGAACCGCGCCGCCTCCTCCGCCTCCCGGCCGAGGGTCTTCACGACCAGCGCCCCGTCGAACGACTCGTGCGCGACGCCGCTCACCTCGGCCCGCAGCTGCTGGGCGCGCGTCGCGAGTGGGGAGAGCCGGCGCTGGTAGACGACGTTGAGCGCGAAGATCGACGGGAACACCAGGAAGCCGACCAGAGAGAGCACGAGGTCGGTGAGGACCAGCGCGACCCCCGCCACGACGAGCATCACGATCACACCCACGGCCATCGGCAGCGGCGCGATCGGGAACCACACCGCCTCGACGTCTGCGTTGGCGTTCGACAGCAGCTGCCCGGTCGGGTGCCGCTGGTGCCAGGACAGCGGCAGCCGGAGGTACTGCCGGGTCACCTCGCGCCGGTACCGCGCCTGCAGCCGGTACTGCATCACACCCGCGCCCAGCCGCCGCGCCACGATCCCGGCCGCCTTGAGCACCGCCACCGCGACGATCGCCAACGCCGCGCCGACCAGCGCTCCGGTCGTCGTCTCCCCCGACTCGAACGCCGGCACGATCACCCGGTCGGTGACCCGGCCGAGCACCCAGGCCGAGGCGACCGTCATGACGCCGTAGACCGCGCTGCCACCGACGGCCACCGCGAAGATGCGCGGCTCGTGCCGCACGGCGCGGCCGAGCAGCCACAGCCCGCGGCGCAGGGTGTCGTCCCGGTCGCTCACCGGGTCACCCTACGATCAGGTGATGGCGACCATCGCGCGCACCGAGCGCCTCGCGCTGGCCGACCTGCTCGACGAGCTCGGCCCGGATGCCCCGACCCTGTGCGGCGGCTGGGACACCCGCAGCCTCGCGGCGCACCTCGTCGTCCGCGAGCGGCGGCCGGACGCGACACCCGGTGTCGCGGTCCGCGCCCTCGCGGGCTGGACCGCGCACGTCCAGGGGGACTACGAGAAGCGGCCGTACGCCGAGCTGGTGGACCTGGTCCGCACCGGGCCGGGCCGGCTGTCGCCGTTCTCGCTGCCCGGCGTCGACACATTCCTCAACACCACGGAGTACGTCGTCCACCACGAGGACGTACTCCGCGCCCAGACCGGCTGGGCACCCCGAGACCTCCCGCGCAAGGTCCAGGACGCGCTCTGGAAGGTCGTGCGGACCCGGGCGCCGATCTCGTTCCGGTCCACCAAGGCCGGGGTGGTGCTGCGCCGGTCCGATGCGCCGCGCTCGCTGGTGACCGCCGCGAAGGGCGAGCCGGTCGCGACGGTCACCGGCGAGCCGCTCGAGCTGCTGCTCTACATCTTCGGCCGGCGCGACCACGCCCGGGTCGCCGTCACCGGGGACCCGGTGGCGATCGCCGTTCTCGACGCGACATCGCTCGACGTCTGAGCAGGCTCACCGAGCGCCGAGCCGGCCGATCAGCCGGCGGCTGACGTGGCCGGCATCGGCCAGCCACCGCACCTCGTCGGCGAACGTCTCGTCCCGCGGCCGCGGCGTGATGCCCAGGTCGCGCTCGGCCGGACCGCAGTCGGCGACTGCGCGCTTGGCGGCGAACCAGGCGGCCTCGGGGTCCCCCGGGTAGTGCTTGGGCAACCGGGTCTGCGCGATCTGGAGCAGGCGCAGTGGCCCCAGCAGGGGCGCCGCCGGCACGGCCACCACCGGCAGCCGTCGTCCGGTCAGCCGGGCCACCTCGCGTACGTGCTCCACCAGCTCAGTGTGGTGACCGGGCGCCACGTAGCGCCGCGGCCCGCGACCTGCCTCGATGAGCGAGACGTGCAGAGCGGCGAGGTCACGGACGTCGGTCGCGTGGTATGCGCCACGGACCACCACCGGCAGCCCGCCGCGCAGCAGGATGGCGGTGCGGTGCGCGTTCTCGCCCATGTACGGGTCGTGCGGTCCGTGCACGCCGCCCGGGTACGTGATCGTGACGGGCGCGCCGCCCTCCTGCAGACCGCGCGCCACCCGCTCGGCCTCGGTCTTGGTCCGGGTGTAGTGCCCGGGTGACCCGGGGCTCGTCGGCGGCGAGTCGGCGGTCACCGGGTCGCCGGGCCGGTCCGGGAGGATGGCCATCAGCGTCGAGACGTGCACGACCGGGTCGACACCCGCGTCGACCGCCGCCCGCAGCACCGTCCGCCCGCCCTCGACGTTCACCGACTCCATGCGCGCCCAGCCCCGCGGGTCGAACGTGAAGACGCCGGCCGCGTGGACGACCGCGTCGCAGCCGGTCAGGCCCCGCACGACCGAATCGCGGTCGGTGACGTCTCCGGTGACTGCCTCCAGCGCGGGGTGCTCAGCGACGCCGTGCGGCGCCAGCGAGGACCGCAGCCGCGACGGGTCGCGCACGAGTGCGCGTACGTGGTGGCCGGCCCGCAGCACCGCGGCCACCGTGTGCGAGCCCACGAACCCGGTGGCCCCGGTGACGAAGACGCGTGCCATCTGCCCTCCAGGTCGGACTCACCGCACGAGGTGACCGGCGTCGCGCAACGCCTGCTTGACTGCGCCGATCCGCAGCTCGCCGAAGTGGAACACGCTCGCGGCGAGCACCGCGTCGGCCCCCGCCGCCACGGCCGGCGCGAAGTGCTCCAGCGTCCCGGCTCCACCGCTCGCGACGACCGGCACGTCGACGACCGCCCGCACGGCCCGCAGCATCTCGAGGTCGTAGCCGCCCTTGGTCCCGTCCGCGTCCATCGAGTTGAGCAGGATCTCGCCCGCGCCGGCAACGGCGCAGCGCCGGGCCCAGTCGACCGCGTCGATGCCGGTGCCGGTGCGGCCGCCGTGAGTGGTCACCTCGAACCCGGAAGCCGTGCGCACGTCACCCCACGTACGCCGTGCGTCCACCGACAGCACGAGCACTTGGGCGCCGAAGCGTCGCGCGATCTCGCCGACCAGGTCCGGCCGGGCCACTGCGGCCGTGTTCACCCCGACCTTGTCCGCTCCTGCGCGCAGCAGCCGGTCGACGTCCTCCACGTTGCGCACGCCGCCCCCGACCGTGAGCGGGATGAAGACCTGCTCGGCGGTCCGGCGCACCACGTCGTACGTCGTCTCGCGGGACCCGCTCGACGCGGTGATGTCGAGGAACACCAGCTCGTCGGCGCCCTCCGCGTCGTAGA
>DASVBQ010000284.1:0-7941 GCA_036375795.1 Actinomycetes bacterium | reverse complement strand
TTCGTCGGCGGCGAGGTCGCCGACGCGATCGAGGCGACGCAGCTGATGTACGAGATCACGCTGGCCGAGAACCCGACGTACCAGATCCCGGTGCTCGGCTTCCGCGGGACGCCGACCGGCATCGACGCGACCCTCGTGACGCGGACCGGCGTGCTGCCGCACATCAACACCGGCATGGCCGGGCGGGTGGCCGGGACCGGGCAGGTCGGCGCCGGTCTGGTGAACCCGCCGGCCGAGATCTTCCCGTCGGCGGTGGCCGCCCTGGCCGAGGCTGCTCCGCCGCTCAGCGCAGCCGCTCGACCCGCAGGGTGAGCCCGGCGGCGCGGAGGCGCTCGACCAGCGCGTCACCCATCGCGGTGGCCGGGGTGAGGACCCCCGCGGCCGGCGGGAGGCGGTCCCGGTCGAAGGCCAGGCACAGCACGCTCTCCCCCATCATCACCGCCGTGGCCGCGAAGCCCGGGTCACCCTCGGCGGCGACGTGCGCCACGTAGCGGGCACCGGTGGATGTCGTCGCGTGGATCTCGATCCGGAAGAAGCCGCGACGTCGGGTCTGCTCGTCCGGCCCCTCGCCGGGTGAGGGCAGCAACCGGGTGGCGAGCGCACGGACCGGCCCGAGCCGAACCGCAGCGCCCGCCACGGCCCCGCCGCCGCTGACCGCGACGGCCCGCACCGCGCCCGTACGCCCGCGGCCCGCTGCCATCACCTCGCGATACCGGAACCGGGCGCCGTAGGCATGCCCGAGCAGCGCGTTGCTGCGGCGGACCACCCGCGTGTTGAAGCCGGCCATGACGAACGGCGCCGCCCAGACGTCCGGCTCGGACAGGTGCTCGACGCCGCGGAGATCACCCTCGTCGCCCAGGTCAGGCTCCGCGGCACGGTCCGGGCTCAGGGCGTACGGGTCAGCGAGGATGCGACGCCGGTCGACGTCCCGGCTGGCCTCGGCAAGCTGTGCCAACGCCGTCGCGACCGTGCCGCCGCCGAGCCCGCCGCGCACGGCCCGGAGGACGAGGGTCGTCGCCTCGAGGTCGCCCGTCCCGTCGGCCGCGGCGGCCTGGTGGAGCAGCAGGACCCCCAGGTCCGACGGAACGGAGTCGAAGCCGCAGGCGTGCACGATGCGCGCTCCGGTGCGCGCCGCACGGTCGTGGGCCAGGTCGATGCTGTCCCGGACGAACAGCAGCTCGCCGGTCAGGTCGGCGTAGTCGGTGCGTGCCGTCGCGCAGGCGTCGACCAGGGCGAGCCCCTTCCCGGCGTACGGCCCCACCGTGGTCGCCACGACCCGGGCGCGGCGGGCCATGGCGCGCAATGACGCGAGGTCGGAGGCGTCCGCGACCACGAGTGGCCAGCCCCTGGCCCGCGGGCCGAGGGTCCGGCGTACGTCGACGAGCCGATCCGGCGACCGCCCGGCAAGACCGACCCGCGCCCCGTCCGGCGCGTGCCCGGACAGGTGAGCCGCGACGAGGCGGCCGGTGAAACCGGTCGCTCCGAAGAGCACGACGTCGAGATCCCGGCTCGTCACGCCGGCCCCGCCTGTCGGTGAGGGCCGCTAGGAAGGCGGTCATGGGCATGCGACACGGGTTCATCCTTCCCGGTGGGTCGGCGGTCGAGCAGGTCGAGCAGGCTGTGCTGGCCGAGGAAGCAGGCTGGGACGGCGTCTTCGTGTGGGAGGCGGCCTACGGCGTCGACGCCTGGTCGCTGCTCGCCGCGATGGCCGCTAGGACCTCGCGGGTGCGGCTCGGCACGCTGCTCACCCCGCTGCCGTGGCGTCGGCCGTGGAAGCTGGCCAGCCAGGTCGCGACCCTGGACCAGCTCTCCGGTGGACGCGCCCTGGTCACGGTCGGGCTCGGCGCGATCGACACCGCTCTGCCCTCCACCGGCGAGGTCGTCGACCGGCGCGAGCGGGCCGCCCGGATGGACGAGGGCATCGACCTGATGCGCACCCTGTGGTCGGGCGGGACCGAGTACCACGGGCGGCACTACGACTACTACTGCGAGCGCGACGACCTGACCCGGGTGGCCCGGCCGGTGCAGGAGCGCATCCCGATCTGGGTGGCGGGCGCCTGGCCGCGGCCGAAGTCCATGCGGCGGGTGCTGCGCTGCGACGGCGTGGTGCCCGAGTGGCACCTCGGCGGGCGGGAGGGCACCCCGGACGACGTCCGGGAGCTCCGCGCGTGGCTGGCCGAGCACGGTCGCGTCGACGACCTCGACGTGATCGCCGAGGGCGAGACGCCCGCCGACGACGCCACAGCGGCCGCGGCCAAGGTCGCGGCGTGGGCGGACGCGGGCTGCACCTGGTGGCTGGAGACGCGCTGGGAGATGCCGCACGACGCGCCGGGCCGGATGCGTGACGTGCGCGACCGGCTCGCCGCGGGGCCACCCGGGGGTCGACCGGCGCTCAGAACCTGACGACGACGACGGTGACGTTGTCGATGCCGCCGTTGGCCAGGGCCGTCTCCACGAGCGCGTCGCAGGCCTGCTGTGCGTCGCCGCGTCCGAGCAGATCGGCGAGCGCGTCGTCGTCGACCATGTTCGTCAGCCCGTCGGTGCACAGCAGCAGCCGCGAGCCGTCCGGCGTCTCGACCTCGGTCACGTCGGGCTCGACGTCGCGGTCCAGACCCAGCGCCTGGGTGAGGTAGCCGTGCATGCCGTGGTCCCGGGTCAGCGCCTCCACGGGACCGTCGGGGTGCAGGAGGTAGGCCCGGCTGTCGCCCACGTGCAGGATGCGCGCCGACCCCTCGCCGACCACCGCCAGCACGAGCGTGGTGCCCATCCCGGCCCGGCCGGGCTCCTCCGCGGCGGCCAGCACCGCCTGATGCGCCGCCGCGACGGCCGACCGGAGATCCTGTTCCGACGACTGCGCCGTCAGCGGCGCCTCGTCGAGGCTGGTGATCGCCACCATGCTGGCCACGTCGCCGGCCGCGTGACCCCCGAGCCCGTCGGCGACCGCCAGCACGCCGCGCTCCGGCCGGGCCAGCAGGGCGTCCTCGTTGCGGGACCGGACGTGACCGACCTCGGTGCGGTACGCGACCTCCATCCGGACACCGTATGGCCCGGGCACTCGCCGCCGTCCGCCGCCGCCTCGGACACGCCGGGCGCGGACGCCGGCGGCTTGAGATCATGGCGGACGCCATGCCCCATCCACCTCGTCCGGCCGCGCCGCTCGCCCGCGCGACGCCACCGCCGGCTGCCGCCCCGGTGTCGCGCCGTCTCCTCGTCGTCGCCATCTTCCTGGTCGCCCTGAACCTTCGCGCGGCGCTCGCCTCGCTGCCTCCGCTGGTCCGGACCATCCAGGACGACCTGGGGCTGAGCGCCGCGACCGCGGGGCTGCTCACCACCCTGCCGGTGCTGTGCATGGGGCTGTTCGCCCCGGCCGCGCAGCGGATGGCGCACCGGGTGGGCCGCGAGGCGACGGTCGCCTGGGCCCTCATCTCGCTCCTGGCCGGCCTGGTGCTGCGGCTGGCGGGTGAGGTGCTGGCCCTGCTGATGGCGAGCACGCTGCTCGTCGGGATCGGCATCGCCCTCTCGGGCACCGTCCTGCCCGGCATCGTCAAGGAGTTCTTCCGCGACCGCTCCGGAGCCATGACCGGGCTGTACCTGCTGGCGATGATGGTCGGCGCGACCGCCGCGTCGGCGCTCACCGTCCCGCTCGCCGACTCCCTGAGGTCGTGGCAGTTCTCCCTCGCCGTCTGGGCGGTGTTCGCAGTGGTGGGGCTGGCCGTCTGGCTGCCCGTCGTCCGAGCGGTCAACGACCACGCCGGGCCGACGGACCCGACGGGCGTCGGCCCGCTCCCGTGGCGCAGCCCGACGGCGCGACTGCTGGCGGCGTACCTCGCCCTGCAGTCGTTCGGGTTCTACAGCCAGCTGGCGTGGATCCCGCCGTCGTACGAGGCGCACGGATGGTCCGCCCGCGACGCCGGCCTGCTGCTCGCGGTGTGGAGCATCGTCCAGCTGGTCAGCGGCGTCGCCAGCCCGGCCCTGGCCGACCGGGTGCGCGACCGCCGGCCGCTGGTCGGCGGCGCGCTGGTCCTCACGCTGGCCGGCCTGCTCGGCGTCGTGGCCGCACCCACCGCCGCACCCCTGCTGTGGGTGGGTCTGCTCGGGCTCGGCCAGGGCGCCGGGTTCTCCCTCGGGCTGGTGAAGCTCGTCGACTACGCGCCGACGCCGGCGGCGTCCGCGCGCCTCTCGGCGCTGGTCTTCCTGTTCTCGTACTCCCTCGCCTCGCTCGGCCCGTTCGTGTTCGGTGCGGTGCACGACGCGACCGGCGGGTTCACCCTGCCGTACGCCCTGCTGCTCGTCGTCGGCCTCGCCCAGCTGTCACTGGTCCCCAGGCTGCGTCCCGGCCGCCTCACCGAGCCCTCGCGCCCGCGCTGACCACACCGCTTCGGGTCAACGACCGCGGAAGGCGTCCAGCTGTGCCGGGGTGTCGACGTCCTCGCCGCTGCCCACGTCCGCGCACTCGACCCGGGCGACCAGGTCCGGGTGCGCGAGCAGGAACGGCCGGGCTCCGACGTCACCGACCGCCAGCCGGGCGACCTCGGGCCAGTGCGCCCGGCCGATGGCCACCGGGTGGCCCTGCTTCCCGTCGTACGTCGCGACGGCGACGGCCCGGTCATCCGACACGGCCTCGACCAGTCGCGCCACGGCCGCGCCGGTGAGCCCCGGCTGGTCGACGAGGACGATGACGACCGCGACGACGTCCTGCGGCGCGTCGGCCAGCGCGGACAGCCCGGCGCGCAGCGACGAGCCCATGCCCTCGGACCAGCCCGGGTTCGGGACGTGCACGGCGTCGGTGCCGTCGAGCGGGACGGCCCCGGACACGACGTACACCGGGTCCGCACCCCCGCGTCGCAGCGTCCGGACCGCGCGGTCGACGAGGCGCTCGCCGTCGAGCTCGGCGACCGCCTTGGCACCGCCGAACCGGCGACCGGCACCCGCGGCGAGCACCAGACCGGCCACCCGCAGCAGCAGCATCGACACCCCCGGGTCAGCGCGACGGGTCGGTGGAGGGGTCGGTGTGGATCGGGCCCGCGGTCTCGGTGAGCCGCCGCCCGGAGCCGCCCCACCGGTGGGCGACGATCTCCGCCGCGATCGAGACGGCGGTCTCCTCCGGGGTGCGCGCTCCGATGTCCAGCCCGATCGGTGACGCCAGCCTTGCCAACGCGTCCTCCGGCACACCCTCGTCGCGAAGCCGGGCCAGCCGGTCCTCGTGGGTGCGACGACTGCCCATCGCCCCGATGTATGCGGCGTCGGTCTTCAACGCCGCCTCGAGCAGCGGCACGTCGAACTTCGGGTCGTGGGTCAGGACGCAGATCACGGTCCGCGAGTCGACGGCGGTCGACGCGAGGTACCGGTGCGGCCACTCCACGACGACCTCGTCGGCCTCCGGGAAGCGCTTGGCAGTCGCGAAGACTCCGCGGGCGTCGCAGACGGTGACCCGGTAACCGAGGAACTTGCCGACCCGGGCCACGGCCGCCGCGAAGTCGATGGCACCGAAGACCAGCATCCGCGGCGGCGGCGCGAACGACTGCACGAACACGCTCAGCTCGTCCTGGCGGCGCTCGCCGTCCGGCCCGATGTGCATGAGGCCGGTGGCCCCGTGGTCGAGCATGCCCCGTACGTCGTCCGCGACCGCCTCGTCCAGCCGCCGGGACCCCAGGCTTCCGGCGACGCGGTCCGGCCACACCACCTGGTGCGCGCCGACCAGACCCGGGCCGTCGACCACGGTCGCCACCGCCACCGGCTCGTGCGCCCGCACCGACGCCAGCACCTCCGGCAGATCGGGGAACGTCGAGGGGTCGACCGGCTCGACGAAGATGTCGATGATGCCCCCGCAGGTGAGGCCGACGGCGAAGGCGTCGTCGTCGCTGACGCCGTAGCGCTGCAGCACCGGCTCCCCGGTCGACATGACCTCCTGCGCGAGCTCGTAGACCGCCCCCTCGACGCAGCCACCCGACACGCTCCCGGTCGGCTCGCCGCTGGTCGCCACGACCATGGCCGCACCCGGCTGCCGCGGGGCGCTGCGCCAGGTCCCGACCACGGTGGCCAGCGCGAACCGGTCAGGGCCCTCGTACAGCCGGGCAACCTCGTCGACGACGTCATGCATCGACGACCACCTCCTCGGGCGTCGCGTGCCGGGCGTCCAGGGTGTCGCGGGCGTCGCCGGAGAGCACCGCGGCGAGCCGCTCCAGCGCGGCCAGCGAGTGCCCGTCGACGAAGTCGTCGACGAACGGCAGCGCCGCGAGCATCCCGGCGGTCATCGGGACGTAGCCGGGCTGACCACGATGCGGGTTCGCCCACACGACCCGGTGCGCCAACCGGGCCAGCCGGCGCATCTGCTCCCCCAGCAGCGTCGAGTCGCCGCGCTCCCAGCCGTCGGAGGCGACCAGCACGACAGCGCCACGGGCCAGGCCACGCTGGCCCCACCGGTCCAGGAACGCCTTGAGCAGCTCGCCGAGCCGGGTGCCGCCGCTCCAGTCCGGCACCGCGTCGGACACCGCGAGCAGCGCCGCCGACGGGTCCCGTCCGCGCATCTCGCGGGTGACCCGGGTCAGCCGGGTGCCGATGGTGAACACCTCCGTCCCCGGGCGGGCGCGCGCCGCGGCGTGCGCGAAACGCAGGAACGGGTCGGCGTAGGGCTGCATCGAGCCGCTCACGTCCACCAGCAGGACCAGCCGCCGCGGACGGACCCGGCGGACCCGGCGCTCGAGGCGCACCGGCTCGCCACCGCGGCGCAGCATCGCACGCACCGTCCGTCGCGGGTCGAGACCTCCGCGGTGCGAGCGCCGGTGCCGGCGGGACAGCCGGGTCTCGCCGACCGGGTCGATCGCCGCGATCAGCCGGCGCACGGCGTCCCGCTCGCCTGAGGTCAGCGCGGCGAGGTCGCGGTGCCGGAGCACCTCGAGGTCGCTGGCGGTCATCGCGGGCTTGTCGTCGCCGCCCTCCGACCGGTCCGAGTGGGGACTGCCGGGGACGGCGACCGGGTGCACGACGTGCACCGGGGGCACCCGCCGCAGCGGCGGCGCCTCCTCCCCGGCGAAGTACGCGGCGAACGCCCGGTCGTAGCGGGCGATGTCGTCCGGCCCCGAGCAGAGGGTGAGCCGGCCGGCCCAGTAGAGGTCGCGGCGACGGGTCGCGTCGAGCCGGGAGACGGCGGTCACGGTCTGGTGCACCCGGTCGGGGGTCGCCGCGACCCCGGCTGCTCGCAGCGTGCGCGCGAAGCCCACCAGGGTCGGTGTGACGTCGTGCGCGACCCCGTCCCCGGTCACTCGATCGCCGCCGTCGGGCATCACCGTCTCAACGTAGAGCCTGCTGTGGGCCGTCGCCGCCGTGTCGCCGGCACACGTTGACAGGCTGCATGGGCCGGCGGACGGTGAGACAGGCCCCGACCCGATCAGGAGGCACCGATGACTCACCCGAACGCGACCGTGGTCCGGCAGACCTACGAGGCCTTCCAGAAGGGGGACCTGGACACGCTCAAAGGGCTCGTATCGCCCGACGTCAAGTGGCACGAGGCCGGGAACCCGGAGACCTTCCAGGGCCGGGAGGCCGTGCTGGCGCGGGTCGGCATGGGTGCTGCGATCGAGGCGGACGTCGAGATCCACGACATGCTGGCGGACGACGACCACGTCGTCTCGCTGATCCGCGCTCGGATGCGCAAGCCCAACGGTGACGAGGTGAGCTACCCGGTCGTGGAGGTCGCGCACGTCGAGGGCGGCATGGTCACCGAGCGGTGGGCGTTCATGGACGCCGTCCCGGCCGACGTCGCGGCCTTCTTCTCCGACCTCGGCTGATCGACCCCGACCGGGGTTGACCGGCCCCGGCTGGTCGACCTCAGCCGGCCGCCGCCCACTCGGTGATCCGCCCGGCGACGCGCTCCTGGTCCTCCCGGTACTTCAGGAACGCACCCAGGCTGGCGCACGCCCGGTCGAGGCTGCCGTCGGAGAG
>DASVBQ010000283.1:0-5356 GCA_036375795.1 Actinomycetes bacterium | reverse complement strand
CGCAGCGCCTCGAGGTAGGCGCCGCGCCCCAGCTCGACGTGGCCCACCTCAGGCACGGACACAGCCTTCGGGTCCAGCCCGCGGTCGACCAGGGTCAGCCGCGCCGCCGCCCGCGCCACCAGACCCGACCCCTGTGCGAAGGCGCCCATCGTGGCGAGCTCGCCGTGCACGATCGCGGCCACCACGAGTGCGGGTGCCGACGACGGCGCCATCAGCAGGTCACCGAGGGCCGCCAGCCGCCCGGCGACCGACGGCACCGGACGACCGAGGGCCTCTGGGTCGTCGACGAGGTCCGCCGCCGCCAGCGTGTGCAGCCGGGCGACAACTTGCAGCGGCGCGCGCGACCAGGTCGCCTGCAGCGGCCCGACCTCGGACGCCACCCGCAGCGCACCCTGCACCACCGGCTCGCCGTCGGCGGGCAGCCGCCCGCTGGCGGACACCGTGCGGCGCAGCACGTCCAGCGGGACGTCGGCGCCGTCCAGCGCGGCCGACGCGCGCGCCCCGCGCAGCGCGGACTCGGACGACACGCGTTCGGCATACCGTCGCAGCACCCGGTGACCCCGCAGGTCGTCGACCGCGCCGCGTGCCCGGTCGATCGCCTCGGCCACCCCGGGCAGGGCAGCGACATGGGCGAGCGGGTCGTCGTCGGCGGATGGCACGGTGATCGACCCTAGGCGTTAGCGTCTGCGCCGTGAGCGGCACACCCGCCGTCGTCGCCGTCACCGTCGTCGTCCTGGTGCTGGTGGCCCTCGCGCTGCCCCTGCTCCGGGCCGGGCGCACCCGCCGCTTCTTCGGCACCCCGGCGGACCGCGCCACGTTCGCCACCCTGCACACCGCCTCGCTCGCCGCGCCGCCGCTGCGCGCAGGACTCACCTCGACCGGCGCCACCAAGGCGATCCGGCACGTCCGGGCGCTGCTCGGCACCCCGGCCGTGGCGCTCACCGACGGCGAGTCGCTGCTCGCCTGGGACGGCTCAGGTGACGTCCACGGCGCGCAGGCCGTCGAGCACGCCACGGCGGTGCTCGACGACGGGCGGACGCACGTCCTCGGCCCGCACGGCGTGGCCTGTCCCGACCCGGACTGCCCGATCCGGGTCGCGGTCGTCGCGCCGCTGACCGTGGAGGACCGCGTGGTCGGCACAGTCGCGGCGTACGGCCGGGCCACCGCGGCGGGCCTGGTACGGGCGACCAACGAGGTGGCGCGCTGGGTGTCGACGCAGCTGGAACTCGCCGAGCTCGAGACCTCGCGGACGCGACTCGTCGAGGCCGAGGTCCGGGCACTGCGCGCGCAGATCAGCCCGCACTTCGTCTACAACTCGCTCACCGCCATCGCGTCCTTCGTGCGGACCGACCCGGAGCGTGCCCGCGAGCTGCTGCTGGAGTTCGCCGACTTCACGCGCTACTCCTTCCGCCGCCACGGCGAGTTCACGACACTGGCCGAGGAGCTGCGCTCGGTCGACCGCTACCTGCTGCTGGAACGGGCGCGCTTCGGCGACCGGCTGCAGGTGACCGTCCAGGTCGCGCCCGAGGTGCTGCCGGTCACGGTGCCGTTCCTGTGCGTCCAGCCGCTGGTGGAGAACGCGGTACGGCACGGCCTGGAGGGCAAGCCCGGCCACGGGCGGGTGACGATCGTGGCGCAGGACGTGGGCGCCGAGGCGCTGATCAGCGTCGAGGACGACGGCACCGGCATCGATCCCGACGCCGTACGGCGAACCCTGGCCGGACAACCCGACAGCGACAGCGTCGGCCTGGGCAACGTGGACGAGCGGCTGCGCCAGGTCTACGGCCACGACTACGGCCTGATCGTCGAGACCGCACCGGGGGCGGGCACGAAGGTGAGCATGCGCGTCCCCAAGTACCGCGCGGGCGTCCACACGTGAGCGGTCTGCGGGTGCTCATCGCCGACGACGAAGCGCCGTCGCGCGAGGAGCTCGCGTACCTGCTCGGGCGGCACGACGACGTCGCGAGCGTGCGCACCGTCGGCAGCGGCGCCGAGGTCCTCAAGGCCCTGGAGGAGCAGCCGGTCGACGCGCTGTTCCTCGACATCCGCATGCCCGGTCTGGACGGGCTCGACGTCGCGCGGGTCCTGGCCCGGTTCCGCCGGGCGCCGCGCGTCGTGTTCGTCACCGCCTATGACGAGCACGCGGTCGAGGCGTTCGACCTGCGCGCCGTCGACTACCTGCTCAAGCCGGTGCGCGCCGAGCGGCTGGCTGAGGCGGTCCGCCGGGTCCGCGACGCCGGCGGCGCCACGGAGGAGCCGCCGCCACCCGACGAGACGATCGCGGTCGAGCTCGGCGGCGTGACCCGTTTCGTCAACCGCAGCGACGTCCGGTTCGCGGAGGCACACGGCGACTACGCGCGGCTGCACACCGCGGACGGCAGCCACCTGGTCCGGGTGCCGCTGAGCACGCTCGAGGAGCAGTGGTCCTCCGCCGGGTTCGTGCGGATCCACCGGCGCTACCTCGTCGCCCTCGCACACGTCGACGAGGTGGCGTTCGAGCCCGGCCGGGGCACGGTGCGCGTCGGCGAGGACGAGCTGACCGTGAGCCGACGGCACCTGCGGTCGCTGCGCGACACGCTCGTACGTCGGGCGCGACCCGGATGAGCGACCAGTCACCGCGCCGGGTCCGCATCGTCTCGCCGCGCAGTCGGGCCACCCGCGCCTCGGCGCGGAGACCGGTCGGCCGCGAGATCGGCGAGCAGACCCTGCTCGGCGAGGTCTACATGGCCTCGCTGGTGCGGATCCAGCTCCGGCTGGCGATCGGCGTGCTGCTGATCTTCGCGGTGCTGGTCGGTGGGCTGCCGCTGCTGCTGGTGCTCGAACCCGGCCTCGCCGACGTGCACGTGCTGGGACTGCCGCTGCCGTGGCTGCTGCTCGGGGTCGTGGTGCACCCGGTGATCGTCGTGGGGGCGCTGTTCTACGTCCGGCAGTCGGAGCGCAACGAGCACGACTTCGCCGACCTCGTGGAGCGATCGTGAGCGACGCGGTGTACGGCGGGCTGGCGATCGGCGTCGTCATCGTCGCGACCGTGCTGATCGGGACGTTCGCTCTGCGGCTGTCCCGCACGACGAGCGACTTCTACGTGGCGTCCCGCACGGTCTCGCCCGCCTGGAACGCTGCCGCGATCGGCGGGGAGTACCTGTCGGCGGCGTCGTTCCTCGGCATCGCCGGGCTGATCCTGACCTACGGCGCGGACATGCTCTGGTTCCCGGTCGGCTACACCGCCGGCTACCTCGTGCTGCTGGTCCTCGTCGCCGCGCCGTTGCGGCGTTCCGGCGCCTACACGCTGCCCGACTTCGCCGAGGCCCGCACCGAGTCACGCAGCGTGCGGCGGATCGCGAGCATCCTCGTCGTCACGATCGGCTGGCTGTACCTGCTGCCCCAGTTCGTCGGCGCCGGGCTGACGGTGCGGCTCGCGACGGGGGCGCCGGGATGGGTCGGCGGGCTGCTGGTCGCCGCGGTCGTGGTCTTCAGCGTCGCGACCGGGGGCATGCGCAGCATCACGTTCGTCCAGGCGTTCCAGTACTGGCTGAAGCTCACGGCGCTCGCCGTCCCGGTGCTGTTCCTCGTGCTGGCCTGGCAGGCCGACGGGTCCCCCACACCGGACGACGGGCCGCCGACGTTCGCCGAGCGCACCTCGGTGACCGTGTCGGCGACGGTGCGCTTCGTCGTCCGCGACCCGGTCGCCGTCGTGGTCGACGGACGGCTCGACGGGACGACGTACGACGGGGAGCGGCTTGCCCTCGCGCTGGGCCCGCACACCGCCGCGATGGGCACGGAGCTGGCCTTCCCGGCCGGCGCGACGGTGCCACACGCGCAGTCCCTCGAACCGGCCGACAACGACCGCTGGGCCAGCCCCCTGTCCGGAGCGGGAGGGCGCGGCCACCCGGTGTACGCGACGTACTCGCTGATCCTCGCGCTCTTCTTCGGGACGATGGGCCTCCCCCACGTCCTGGTGCGCTTCTACACCAACCCCGACGGCCGGACGGCACGACGGACGACCCTGATCGTGCTCTGCCTGCTCGGCCTGTTCTACCTGTTCCCCACGGTGTACGGCGCGCTGGCCCGCGTGTACACGACCGACCTGCTTCTCACGGGCCGCACCGACACGGCGGTCCTGCTGCTGCCGGAGCGCCTCGTGGGCGGCGTGGGCGGCGAGCTGCTGACCGCGCTGGTGACCGGCGGCGCCTTCGCCGCGTTCCTGTCGACGTCGTCGGGACTGACCGTCTCTGTCGCCGGGGTGCTGTCACAGGACGTGCTGCGCGGCCAGGTTCGCGACTTCCGGATGGCCGCGGCGCTCGCGGTCGTCGTGCCCTTCGGACTCTCGCTGCTCGCCTCGACGCTCGCGGTGGCCGACGTCGTGGGCCTGGCCTTCGCGGTGGCTGCCTCGTCGTTCTGCCCGCTGCTGGTGCTGGGCATCTGGTGGCGGCGGCTGACCAGCGTCGGGGCGGCCACCGGACTGCTGGTCGGCGGTGGGCTGGCCACCGCGGCGGTGACCGCGACCATCGCCGGGGTGGACCGGGCCGGGTGGGTCGGTGCCCTGCTCGCGCAGCCGGCCGCCTGGACGGTGCCCGTCGCCTTCGCCGTGATGGTCGTGGTGTCGCTGCGGACCCCGGACCGGATCGCACCGAACGTCGGCCGGACGATGGTCCGGCTGCACGCCCCTGAGACCATCGCGCTCGGCGACCGATGAGGGACCTCGGCAACGCGTTCTGGCGGTTCTGGACCGGGCGGTACGCGGCGTGGCTGACCTTCGGGCTGGTCGCGGGAGCCCTGGCCGACCGGTGGCTGCCCGCGCGCGTCATCCGGGAAGCCAACGCCGCGGCGGCCTCCTGACCGACCACTGGTCCTGCCCAGGGCACCGTTCGTCGCAACCAATCGGCCGCTGGGCGACAGGTTTAGACACCGCTCTTCAGGCAACCCCTCGGTAACGGCCACAGTGACCCACGTCACATCGGCGCCCGCCCCCATGCGGCGCGCCCACCACCTGAGGAGGCCTGTTGAGCAGCAGCATCCAGCAGGAAAGCGACCGACTGGTCGACACTCAACGCAGTCCGGAGTTCCAGCAGCTCCGCCGCAGGTTCCGCAGCTTCGTGTTCCCCATGACCGTCGCGTTCCTCGCGTGGTACCTGCTCTACGTCATCGCGTCGGGGTGGGCCCGTGACTTCATGGGCCACAAGCTGGTCGGCAACATCAACGTGGCGTACGTGTTCGTCTTGTTGCAGTTCGTCTCCACGTTCCTGATCGCCTGGCTCTACGAGCGCCACATGAACAAGAACGTCGACCCGCTCGCGGCCAAGATCCGGCACGAGCTGGAAGGAGACGTCCGATGAGTGGCGCCACCCTCGCCGCCGAG
>DASVBQ010000279.1:0-9541 GCA_036375795.1 Actinomycetes bacterium | reverse complement strand
CGATCCCGCCGGCACGGTCTCGCCCTCGCCCGGGTCGACCTTGGTCACGGTGCCCTGGGGCTCCTCCGACGGCACCGAGCGCGTGCTGCCCAGCGTCAGGTCCGCGTCCCGCAGCGCCCGCCTGGCCTCGTCCAGGGAGAGCCCGACGAGGCTCGGGACCGTGGTCTCCCGGACCCCGGCGGACACCGTGACGTCGACGGCGCTGCCCTCATCGAGCTGGGTGCCGTCCTCGGGGCTCTGGTCGATGATGTTGCCCTTCGGCACGCTGTCGCTGTTCTCCGTCGTCTGCTCGCCCAGCCGCAGGCCCTGCTGCTGCAGGGCGTCCTGCGCCTGCGGCACCGTGAGGCCGGTGACGTCGGGCACCGTGGCGGAGGCGCCCCCTCCCCCGGCGAACAGCTCCCGGCCGAGCAGCGCGGCGATCACGAAGACCGCGACCACCGCGAGGCCGAGCAGCGCGTAGCCCAGCGCCCGGCCACCGCGGCCCTCGGGCCGTTCCTCGGTCGGCTCGACGGGGCGGAAGGTCGAGGTGCCCGCCAGCACCGAGGTCTGCTCCATCCGTTGGGTCGTGGGCGGCGGCAGCGGCGCGGCCACCGGCCGGCCGGAGAGCGCGGCGGCGATGTCGGCGCGCATCTCGTCGGCGGTCTGGTAGCGCGCCTGACGGTCCTTGGTCAGCGCCTTCATGGCGATCGAGTCGGCGCTGGCCGGCACGTCGGGGTCGACGGCCGACGGCGGCAGCGGCTCCTCGCGGACGTGCTGGTAGGCCACCGAGACAGGGGACTCGCCGACGAAGGGCGGCCGGCCGGTGAGCAGCTCGTAGAGCAGGCACCCGGTCGAGTAGATGTCGCTCCGTGAGTCGACCTGCTCACCCCTGGCCTGCTCCGGAGAGAGGTACTGCGCGGTGCCGATGACGGCGGAGGTCTGGGTCATCGTCGCGCCGGCGTCGGCCACCGCGCGGGCGATGCCGAAGTCCATGACCTTCACGTCGCCGGAGCTGGTGAGCATCACGTTGGCCGGCTTGATGTCACGGTGCACGATGCCCTGCTGGTGGCTGTACGCGAGCGCCGCCAGCACGCCGTCGACGATCTCCAGCGCCCGCTCCGGGACCAGCCGGTTGCCCGAGGTGAGCAGGTCGCGCAGCGTCGAGCCCTCGACGTACTCCATCACGATGTAGGGCACCGGGTTGCCGCCGAACTGGTCCTCGCCGGTGTCGTAGACCGCGACGACCGCCGGGTGGTTCAGCGAGGCGGCGGAGTGTGCCTCCCGCCGGAACCGGGCCTGGAACGACGGGTCCCGGGCGAGGTCCGGGCGCAGCATCTTGACCGCGACCGTGCGGCCCAGCCGGGCGTCCCGCCCGATGTGGACCTCGGCCATGCCCCCGCGGCCGAGGAGGTCGCCGATCTCGTAGCGACCTCCGAGCTGCGCCGGCACTGCGGTGCTCACCTAGTGGTCCTTCCCCTTGCCGCGTCCCTTGCCCTTGCCGGGCTTCTCGTTGCCCTTGCCGTCGCCGTCACCGGCCCCGGGCGGCTCCGCCGCGACGACCCCGAGGGTCACCAGGCTGTCCGCCTCGACCGTCCCGGTCGGGGCAACGGCCTTCACGGTACCGACTGCCCCGCCCCCGGTGGTGCGCATGACCTCGACGCGCAGGCCCAGGCCCTCCAGCTCGGCGCGCGCCTCGTCCTCCGCGCGCCCCAGGTAGTCCTCGGCGACGACCTCGACCGTGGTGGGCGCCGTCGCGGCCGGAGGGTTCTGCTCCGGGCCCGTGGTGGCGACCGTCCCCCCGTCGGTCCCGCAGGCCCGGGCCACGAGGAGCACCAGGAGCGCCACCACGCCCAGCGCCACGGCGTACGGCACCCAGCGCGGCGTCCGGGACGGCATCGGCAGGTGGAACCCGGGGTCGGTGTCGGTCCCCACGCCAGGGGGGACGACGGCGGCCGTGGTGGCCCCCGCACCGGCGTGCGCCGGGCCGAACCCGGCCTCTGCACCCGCCGCGGGCAGGACCTGGGTCGCCGCCGCCGGCTGCGTGGACACCTGGTGACGCAGGGCCAGCGCCTCCCGGCCCAGCTCACCGGCGCTCGCCGGTCGGGCCGCCGGGGACTTCGCAAGCATGCGCATCACGAGGTCGCGCACCGCCGTGGGCACCGACCCGGGCAGGGCGGGCGGCTCGTCCCGGACCTGCGCCAGGGCCACGCTCACCGGCGTGTCACCGGCGAAGGGGCGGCGGCCGGTGAGGCACTCGTACGCGACCACGCCCAAGGAGTAGATGTCGCTGGCCGGGGTGACCGAGCTCCCGCTCGCCTGCTCCGGGGAGATGTAGTAGGCCGTGCCCATGATCGCGCCGGTCGCGGTCAGCGGGACGGAGTTCGTCGCTCGGGCGATGCCGAAGTCGGTGATCTTCACCTCGCCGTCGGGCGTGACGAGGATGTTGCCCGGCTTCACGTCGCGGTGGATCACCCCCGCGTCGTGCGCCGCCTCCAGCCCGAGGGCGGCCTGCCCGATGATGTCGAGCGTGCGCTCCGGACTCAGCGCCCCCTCACGGGACACCAGGGTCGAGAGCGGCTCGCCGGGCACGTGCTCCATGACCAGGAAGGGGCTGCCGGCCTCGTCGCCGGCGCCCTCGCCGAAGTCGTAGACCGCCGCGATGCCGGGGTGGGAGAGGTTGGCCGTGTGCCGGGCCTCGGCCCGGAAGCGCTCCAGGAACGTCGGGTCGTCGACGTACTCGCGGCGCAGGATCTTCACCGCGACCTCGCGGCCGAGGACCTCGTCCTGGGCGCGCCAGACCTCGCCCATGCCGCCGCCGGCGATCCGGTCCGTGAGCCGGTAGCGGCTCCCGAGGACCTGGTCGGTGCGCAGCGCGATCATCGGCCCAGGACCGCCCGCATCACGTCCCGGGCGATCGGGGCCGCCAGCTGGTTGCCGCTGACCTCCGCCGCGTCGCCGCCCTCCTCGAGCACGACCGCGACGGCGACCTTGGGGTCGCTGTCGGACGGCGCGAACGAGACGAACCACGCATGCGGCTTGCGATCGGTGCCCTGCTGGGCGGTGCCCGTCTTCCCGGCGACCTTGACGCCCTCGATCTGCGCGTTGCTGCCGGTCCCCTGGTCGACCACGGCGGTCATCATCTGCGCCAGCGACGCGGCGGTCTGCGGGCTCACGGCGGTGCCGAGCTGACGGGGGCGGGTGGTGTCGAGGACCGACAGGTCCGGGGCCTGCACCTCGCGGACGAGGTAGGGCGCCATCATCACGCCGCGGTTCGCGACCGCGGCCGCGACCATCGCCATCTGCAGCGGGGTCGCCCGGACGTCGAACTGGCCGATCGCCGCCTGTGCCGTCTGCGGCTCGTTCAGGTTCTCCGGGAAGCGGCTGGGGACGCTTCGCATCGGCACCTCGAACGCGCTGTTGAAGCCGAACTTCTCCGCCTGCGCGAGCAGTGCGTCGGCGCCGAGGTCCATGCCGACCTCGCCGAAGGCGACGTTGCAGGAGTACATGAGCGCGTCGGTGAGCGTCGCCTCGCCGGACGGGTTGCACGGCTGACCGTTGTAGTTCGGGAGGGTCGCCGTGGTCTGCGGCAGGTCGAGCTCGGCGTCGTTGTTGACCTTGGTGTCCGGGCTGTACTGGCCGCTCTCCAGCGCGGCGGCAGACGTCACGATCTTGAACGTCGAGCCCGGTGGGTAGGTCTCGCGCAGCGCCCGGTTGAGCATCGGCCTGGACTTGGCCGAGCTGAGCCGGTCGTAGTTGCGGCGCACCTCGGCCGGCGAGTGGGACGCGAGCAGGTTCGGGTCGTACGACGGGGTGGAGACCAGCGCCAGGATCGCGCCGGTCGTCGGGTCGACGGCGACGACCGCGCCCCGTGCGCCCCTGGCCCGCAGCCCGTCGTACGCCGCCTTCTGCGCGTCCGGGTTCAGGGTCAGGGCGACGCTGCCGCCCTTCGGCTGTTCACCGGTCAACAGGTCGATGACGCGGCGCACGAAGAGGCTGTCGTCGGTGCCGGCCAGGACCGAGTTGGACTCCTGCTCGATGCCGCTCGCGCCGTAGACGAGCGAGTAGAAGCCGGTGGCGGGGGCGTACAGCTTCCCGTCGGCGTACTGCCGGAGGTACTTCAGCCGGTCGTCGGTCTCCTTGCTCGACGCGACCGGCTGGCCGGCGACCAGGATGGGGCCGCGCTCGCGGGAGTACTCCTCGGCGATCAGCCGCGGGTTGTTGCTGTCGTGGTGCAGCTCGTCGGCGCGCAGCACCTGCAGGTAGTTGGCGTTGAGCAGCAGCAGCCCGAACAGCAGCATCACGGCGACGGACAGCCTGCGCAGGGGGGCGTTCATGAGGTCCTCACAACCGCACCACCTGGGTCTTGGCGTCCTGGATGGACGGTGCGGGTGGCGGCGCCGGTCGCCGGGCCGCGTCGCTGATGCGCAGCAGCATGGCGACCAGGGCCCAGTTCGCGACCAGCGAGGAGCCGCCGTAGGACAGGAAGGGCATGGTCAGACCGGTGAGCGGGATCAGACGGGTCACTCCCCCGACGACGACGAACACCTGCAGGGCCATCGAGAAGGCGAGGCCGGCGGCGAGCAGCTTGCCGAACGAGTCGCGCACGGCGAGGGCGGTGCGCAGGCCGCGCTGGACGATGATCGCGTAGATGATGAGCACCGCCATCAGCCCGGTGAGGCCCAGCTCCTCCCCGATGGCCGCGACGATGAAGTCGGTCTGGGCGTACGGCACGATCTCCGGCCGTCCCTGGCCGAGGCCCTTGCCGAGCAGCCCGCCGGTGCCCATCCCGAACATGCCCTGCACGAGCTGGTAGCTGTCGTCGGAGACGTTGCGCGGGGCGAAGGCGTTCAGCCAGATGTCCACGCGCTCGCGGACATGGCCGAACAGCGTCCAGGCCAGGAAGGACCCCGAGAGGAACAGCCCGATGCCGATGAGCAGCCAGGACAGCCGCTCGGTCGCGACGTAGAGCAGCGCGACGAACACGCCGAAGAACAGCAACGAGGTGCCCAGGTCACGCTCGAAGACGAGCACCCCGAGGCTCGCCGCCCACGCGACGAGGACCGGGCCGAGGTCACGGGCGCGCGGCAGGTCGATGCCGACGACCCGACGGCTGGCCAGGGCGAGCACGTCCCGCTTCACGACGAGGTAGCCGGCGAAGAACACCAGCAGGGCCAGCTTGGCCAGCTCGCCGGGCTGGAAGGAGAAGCCGAAGAGCCGGATCCAGATCCGCGCGCCGTTGATGGTGGTGCCGACGAGGGGCAGCAGCGGCAGCAGGAGCAGGCCGAGACCGACGAGCATCGCGGTGTAGGTGAAGCGCTGCAGGACCCGGTGGTCGCGCACCAGCACGATCACCGCGACGAACAGGATGACGCCGACCGCGGTCCAGGTGAGCTGGGCGGGTGCGGCGGCGGACGGCAGCTCCCGGCCGAGCCGCTCGGCCCGGTCGGCATAGGCCAGGTCGAGGCGGTGGATCATCGCGAGACCCAGGCCGTTGATCGTCGTGACGGCCGGCAGCAGCACCGGGTCGGCGTCCGGTGCGAACCGGCGCAGGGCGACGTGGGCGATGCCGAAGAGCAGGGCGAGGCCGCTGCCGTAGCCGATCATCCCGGCGGGCAGGGCGCCGTCGTGGGCCAGCCCGACCGCGGCGTACGCCGCCATGGCGATGGCCAGGGAGAACACCAGCAGCACGAGCTCGGTGGTGCGGCCGCTGCGCTGCGCCGCGGTCACGAGCGGTCCCCGCAGTCTGCGGCTCCGCCGCTCGGCGATGGGCTCGCGGTCGGGGTCGGGCTGGGGCTCGGCGTGCCGGCCGCGGCGCCGGCTCCCGGCGAGCCGGACGGGCTCGGGCTGGGGACCGGCGTGGGCGTCACCGCGGCCTGCTGACGGCAGATCTCGGCCTGCTTGCGCAGCGTCGAGACGATGCGCTCGGCGTCGGCGAGGTCGGTGGCGGCGATGTCGGCCTCCAACCGCTCCCGCTGGTACGGGGGCAGGTCGACCAGCGCGACCTCCTCCTCGCGGTAGAGCGTGGAGGTCTGCAGCGGCCCGACGTCCTGGGTCAGGCCGCGGAAGATGGCGACGTTCTCGCCCTGCACCCCGACGTAGTACTGGGTCTGCGACCACCGGTAAGCCCCGTAGGCCCCGCCTCCGAGCAGCAGGAGCACGAGCAGGGCCAGGACCAGGCGGCGGACCCAGCGGGCCCGCGGGCTGGACTCGTCGAGGTCGTGCGGGTCGTCGTCCTCGGGCTCCTCCGGCGGCGGGTTCAGCGCGGCGGCCTTGTGGGCGGGGGTGTCGGCCGCGCTGCGCTGCACCACGCCCTCGGCGGCGGCGCCGACCGTGACCGGGACCGCGGACGGCGGCTTCGTCTCCACCTCCACCACGTCGGCGACGATGGCGGTGATGTTGTCCGGGCCGCCGCCCTTGAGGGCCAGGTCGACCAGGCGCTCGACGGCCACGTCGGTGTCGGCCTCGCCGAGAAGGGTCTCCTTGAGCGTGTCCTCGCTCACGACTCCGGAAAGGCCGTCGCTGCAGAGCAGGTAGCGGTCACCGGCCCGGGTCTCGCGCACCGACAGGTCGAGCTCGATGTCCTCACGGCCGTCGAGGGAGTTGGTGATCAGGTTGCGCTGCGGGTGGTGGTCGGCCTCCTCGGCCGTGATGCGTCCCTCGTCGACGAGGGTCTGCACGAACGTGTGGTCGTGGGTGATCTGCTGGAACGTCTCGCCGCGCAGCAGGTAGGCGCGGGAGTCGCCGACGTGGACCAGGCCGAACCGGGAGCCGGCCCGCAGCAGCGCCGTCAGGGTCGTACCCATGCCCTTGAGATCCGGGTCGCCGTTGACCATGTCGCGCAGGTGCTGGTTGGCGCTGTTCACCGCGGTGGACAGCCGTCCGAGCAGGTCACCGCCCGGCGAGTCCTCGTCCAGCAGGGCCAGCGAGGCGACCGCCACGGAGGAGGCGACCTCGCCCGCGGCGTGGCCGCCGACGCCGTCGGCGACGACGAGCAGCCGGGGCCCGGCGTACCCGGAGTCCTCGTTGATCGCCCGGATGAGGCCGGTGTCCGACCGCGCGGCGTAGCGGAGCGCAAGCGCCATGCGGGCTACTTCCTCAGCTCGACGACGGTCTTGCCGATCCGCACCGGCATGCCGATCTTGACCGGCGTCGGGGCGGTCACCTTGGCTCGGTCGATGTACGTGCCGTTGGTCGAGCCGAGGTCCTCGACGACCCACTGGCCCTCGTGCGGGTAGAAGCGGGCGTGCCGGCCGGACACGTAGTCGTCGTCGAGCACGATGGTGGAGTCCTGCGAGCGGCCGAGGGTGACCGGCTGGTCGCCGAGCCGGACGCTGGTGCCGGAGAGCGCGCCCTGCGTGACGACCAGGGCGGTCGGCACTCCCCGGCGGCCCTTGGCGGGCTTGGACGCCTTCTCCTGGCGGGCCGGCCGGGGGGCCGGCTGCGCCTTGCGGGGCTGTGGCCTGGACGCGACGCGGCGGCCGAACAGGTCGGATCGCATGACGCTCACCGCGGTGAGGACGAACATCCACAGCACGGCGAGGAAGCCGAGCCGGATGATCGTGAGCGTCAGCTCGGACATCTCGCTCATGCGTCCCCCCCGGCCAGGCGGGACTTCGTCGTGGTCATGGGCGACCGCCTTGGTGGAAGACCAGGGTGGTGTTGCCGAGCTGGATCCGGGTGCCGTCGCGCAGCCGGGCCTGCTGCACCCGCTCGCCGTCGACGACCACGCCGTTGGTGGAGCCGACGTCGACGACGGTGACGTCGCCGCCGGACCGGCGCAGCTCGGCGTGGTTGCGGGAGATCCCCGGGTCGTCGATGCGCAGGTCGGTGTCCGTGCCCCGGCCGATGCGGGTGGTGGAGCGGGCCAGCGCGTACGTCGTGGAGCCGACCTCGACCCAGGGGACGTCCTGCCCGGCGCTGGACAGGGTGTCGTCCTGGCGTCCCTGCGCCCCCGCGACGGCCTTGGACCGGACCTGGAACCGGCCGGTCGGCAGCTCGTCGTCCTGGCTGAACTCGACCGTGACCGGGCCGATGAACGCGTAGCCCTGCTCCTCGGCGTGCTCCCGCACCATCGCCGCGAGCTCCTCGCCGAGGGCCTCACGGTAGACGTCGAGCCGCTCGAAGTCGTGCGGGCCCATGGTCACCATGAAGGCGTTGGGCACCATCGTGCGGCCGCGCGCGACGATGGCGGCCCGGTCGTCGCACTCGCGCTGGAGGGCGCTGGCGATCTCCACCGGCTGCACCTCGGCCTTGAAGGCGCGGGCGAAGGGGCGGTTCACCAGCTCCTCGATGCGTCGCTCGAAGCGCTGCAGGACGCCCATGGGGGTTCCGCCACCTCCTCGCCAGGCTCTCGTGCCCGCTGTCTCGGTCCCCCGGGGCTGCCAGGGTCGTGCTCGGCGCCCTCCCGGGCAGTCGAACGCCGCGTCGGGCAACTCGTCGGGCAACCGGATGGCCCGGCCACGCGATCGTAGCCGGGCCCGTTACGGCGCTCCCGTCGCCCCGGACGGCCCTCTTCCCCGCCGTGGCCCGCCGTACGCATCCGTGTCCCCCTCGCCCTCCGGAGCGACCTTGTGGCGTCGCCGCGCCGGCGAGTCGCCCTACAAGGTCGCGCCAGGTGATCGACATCGGTCGGGCGCTGGACCTCGAGCGGTCAGGATGCGCGGCGCAGGAACCAGGTGTCCCGGGACCGGTCGCGGGACAGCCCCCTTCGGTGCTTGGCCCGGATCCGCCGGACCAGCTCGGGACGCCTCTGCCACAGGTCGATGCTCGTGGCGCGCACCACCTCGAGGTTGAGCGCCTCGAACAGCTCCTCCCGGATGTTGTCGGCGGTGTGCCGGCGCAGCTCCCGGTGGTGGCCTCCGTCGAACTCGCCCACCAGGCCGGATTCGGGGTCGAGCAGATCGGGCTCGCCGAGCAGGCTGCCCGACGAGTCGCAGATCCCGTGGTTGACCAGCGGACGCGTCAGCCCCGCCTCGACGACCCAGATCCAGCGCATGACCGACTCCGGCCTCGACCTGGCTCGCCCGTCGGCTAGGCGGACCAAGGTCCGGATCTTCGGCCGGCCGTACACCCGGGTGTGTTCCAGCAGGTACTGCTCCAGGGCCTCCGGCGTGGTCGCGCCGGCCCGGAGGCATGCGTCTATCGAGGCGAGCCCGAGCTCCGGAGGTTGGCGTCCGGTGAGGTCTACCGCGGCGCGCTCCGGTCGGACGTACGGAACGCCGTCGATGTCGACGACGTCTTCAGCGGGCAGCCGACGGCGACTGATGTCGATCTCAGGGCGCGGCCGGATGCGGGCCCGCGGGCCGATGCAGACGAGGATCGGGGCAGGTTCCAGCTCAACGTGTCGCGGTGCGGGAACGGCCGCGCGGGACCGCGGGAGCCTGCTGACTCGCCGGACGGCCAGCCCCACACCGTCCAGGTCGGTTGCGCCATGACGCCACAGGCTGGCCCAACCTCCGATGGCGGCCCCGGGAGGCAGCACAGCAGCGACCTCCGCGATGCGATCCCCGACCTCGCCTCGTCTGTCGCCCCAGCGGTAGACGCCGCGAAGAGCGCGGGTCCA
>DASVBQ010000265.1:0-2326 GCA_036375795.1 Actinomycetes bacterium | reverse complement strand
ACTCCCGGGCTCGCCCGGGGCCGGCGTCGGGGTCGTGGCGCTGGCGGTCCCGCTGCTGGCGGGTGCCGTCGCCGCCGTCCTGGTCCGCCGCCTCTGCGGACGCACGTGGTCGCCGGACCTGCGTTCCTGGCGCGACGGGCTCGAGGTGTCGGGCCTGGTCGGGGTCGTCGTCGGCACGGCCGTGGGCGTCCTGGCCGCGCTGGCGAGCGGGTCCGCCGGGCCGGGGCGGATGACGGAGGTCGGACCCGACTGGTGGGCGGTCGCGCCGGTCACCGGGCTCGAGACGGCCGCGGTCGTGTCGGTCGCGCTGCTCGCCCTGCGCCGCCGCGGCTGACGTCCGGCCGCCGCTATCGTCAGCCCGGTGACCAACCCGGTTCGTGTGGACGCCCCCGCACCAGACACGCCGCCGAAGTGGTGTGTCGGAGTCCACAAGGTGGCGGGGTGAAGCGGATCGTCGCGCTCGCGTCCGGCGGCGGCTCGACGCTGCAGGCCCTGCTCGACGCCGCCCGCGACCCGGGGTTCGGCGCAGCCGTCGTCGCGGTCGGCACCGACCGGGGCGACGCGGGCGCGCTGGACCGGGCCCGGGCCGAGGGCGTGGACACCTTCGTCGCGCCGGTGGGGCCGGACCGGGCCGCGTGGGACGCCCACCTCACCGCGCGCGTCGCGGCGTACGAACCGGACCTGGTCGTCTCCGCAGGCTTCATGCGGCTGGCCGGCCCGCGGTTCCTGGAGCGGTTCGGCGGGCGCTTCGTCAACACCCACCCGGCGCTGCTTCCCGCGTTCCCCGGGATGCACGGGGCCCGGGACGCCCTCTCGTACGGCGTGAAGGTGAGCGGCGCCACGCTGCACCTGGTCGACAGCGGCGTCGACACGGGGCCGATCGTCGCGCAGGTCGCCGTGTCGGTGCGCGACGACGACGACGAGGTGACTCTGCACGAGCGCATCAAGGTCGAGGAGCGCACGATGCTCGTCGACGTGGTCGGCCGGATGGTCCGCGAGGGCTGGACGGTCTCCGGAAGGAAGGTCACGATCCCGTGAGCGAGAGCCGCGTCCCGGTCCGCCGGGCCCTGGTCAGCGTGTACGACAAGACGGGCCTCGAGGAGCTGGCCCGAGGTCTGCACGACGCCGGTGTGGCGCTCGTGTCCACCGGGTCCACCGCGGCGCGTATCGCCGCGGCCGGGCTGCCGGTCACTCCGGTGGAGGAGGTGACCGGCTTCCCCGAGTGCCTCGACGGCCGGGTCAAGACGCTGCACCCGTCGGTGCACGCCGGCATCCTCGCCGACCGGCGGCTGGCGGCGCACCGGTCCCAGCTCGACGAGATGGGCATCGAGCCGTTCGACCTGGTCGTCGTCAACCTCTACCCGTTCGCCGCCACCGTCGCCTCCGGCGCGACGCCGGACGAGTGCGTCGAGCAGGTCGACATCGGCGGGCCGGCGATGCTGCGCTCGGCCGCCAAGAACCACCCTTCGGTCGCCGTGGTGGTCGACCCGGCGCGGTACGGCGACGTGCTCGCCGCGGTGACGTCGGGCGGCTTCACGCTGGAGCAGCGGCGGCGGCTCGCAGCGGCTGCGTTCGCCCACACCGCGGCGTACGACGTCGCCGTCGCCTCGTGGTTCGGCCGCGAGCTGGCACCCGAGCCGGACGGCTGGCCACTCTTCACCGGCCTGGCCCTGCAGCGGCAGGCCGTGCTGCGCTACGGCGAGAACCCGCACCAGCGGGCCGCGCTCTACCGCGACCCCTCGGGCACGCGCGGGCTGGCCGGCGCCGAGCAGCTGCACGGCAAGGAGATGAGCTACAACAACTACGTCGACACCGATGCCGCCCTGCGGGCCGCCCACGACCACGACCGGCCCTGCGTCGCGATCATCAAGCACACCAACCCGTGCGGGATCGCGGTCGGCGACCCCGCCGACGACGACCCGGTGGCCGAGGCCCACGCCCGGGCGCACGCGTGCGACCCGGTGTCGGCCTTCGGCGGGGTCATCGCCGTCAACCGGCCGGTCACCGTGCGGATGGCCGAGCAGGTCGCCGAGGTCTTCACCGAGGTGGTGGCCGCGCCGGCGTTCGAGCCCGGTGCGCTCGAGGTGCTCGCGCGCAAGAAGGCGGTGCGGGTGCTCGAGGTCCCGGGCTACGCGACGGGAGCCCTCGAGACCCGGCCGGTGTCCGGCGGGCTGCTGGTGCAGACGGCCGACGCTGTCGCCGAGCCAGGGGACTCGCCAGACGGCTGGACGCTGGCCGCGGGTGACCCGGCCGACGCGACGACGCTGGCCGACCTGGCCTTCGCCTGGCGGGCCTGCCGGGCCGTCAAGTCAAACGCGATCCTGCT
>DASVBQ010000250.1:0-4290 GCA_036375795.1 Actinomycetes bacterium | reverse complement strand
GGCAGGGCACACCGACCCGTCCGGGAAGGCATTCCGGCCTCCTGGGTCACCCGGACGGGCTGGGCGAGGGGCTGGCGGTCCCGGTCGGCGAGCCTGTCGGTGAGGGGGACGCGGTCGGAGACGGTGTCGTCGTGCCCCCTGCTGCTTGTGCCCGAACTGCGCGCTGGATCGCGTCCCGCAGCTCCTGCTGCGCCTCTCCGTACGCTGCGAAGTCGCCGGCGGCGAGCGCCTGCTCGGCCGCCTTGATCGCGGCCTGGGCGTCCGCCAGAGCCTCGGCCAGCACCTGGTCGTAGTCGACGCCACCGGGCGGGGGCGTTTCCTCGCCGCCACCGGGCGGGGGCGACGGCTCCTCGCCGCCACCGGCGCCGCCCTGCTCGACGAAGATCGCGTCGAGCGCCTCCTCCAGCGTGTCCTCGAACGCCACGTCGTTGCCGAACGACACCAGCACCTTGCGCAGCAGGGGGAACGAGGTGGCGGCCTCCGCCTGCACGTACACCGGCTCGACGTAGAGGAGCCCGCCGCCGACCGGCACGGTGAGCAGGTTGCCGTATCGCACCGTGGTGCCGCGCTTGAGGATGTTGATCTCCTCGGCGATCACGTCGTCCGACTCCAGCTGGTTCTGCACCTGTGACG
Organism: Actinomycetes bacterium; assembly: GCA_036375795.1. Taxonomy (GTDB): domain Bacteria; phylum Actinomycetota; class Actinomycetes; order JACCUZ01; family JACCUZ01; genus DASVBQ01. The sequence goes on along the minus strand of DASVBQ010000250.1, from coordinate 3,657 downwards.
GACCATTGATCTGCAGCGACCGCGGCAGCTGCAGGACCCGGAACTGCCCGTAGTCCGGACCGGGGTCGGCGTTCACCGCGACGAACGCGGCGAGGTTGTTGCGGTCACCGGTCGGGACGTAGGTCGAGGTCAGCGAGAAGGTGGGCTCGCCCTGCCCCGGCATCCGCAGCGTCAGGTAGTACGGCGGCTGGAGGCCGGCCTCGGCACGCGTCGGGTCAACCGGCACCCGCCAGAAGTCCGAGCCGTTGTAGAAGGTCTGCGGGTTCTCGACGTGGTAGTTCGCCAGCAGCGTGCGCTGCACCTTGAACAGGTCCTCGGGGTAGCGCAGGTGCGCCATCAGGTCGTCGCTGATCTGGTCGCGATCCTTCACCGTGTCGGGGAACGCCTTGCGCCACGTCTTGAGCACCGGGTCGTCGGTGTCCCACTCGTAGAGCGTGACCGTGCCGTCGTACGCGTCGACGGTCGCCTTCACCGAGTTGCGGATGTAGTTGACGCGTTCGACCGGCGTGATCAGGGCCGTCGACTGCGTGGAGCGCGAGGTGGCCGTGACGTCCTCGAGCGTGCTCCGCGTGGAGTACGGGTAGCCGTTGCTGGTCGTGTAGCCGTCGACGATCCACTGGATCTTCCCGTCGACCACCGCGGGGTAGGGGTCACCGTCCAGGGTCAGCCACGGGGCGACCTTCTCGACCCGCTCCTTCGGGTCCCGGACGTAGAGGATCTTCGAGTCGCCGTTGATGCGGTCGGACAGGAGGATGTTGGCCTCCTGGTACTTCGTCGCGAACAGCAGCTTGTTGAACAGGTTGCCGATCGGGACCCCGCCGTCGCCGTCGTAGGTGTTGTTGCGCACCCCGGACCGGGCGGAGTCGTCGGGAAAGTCGAGCTCGCGCGGGATGGCGTTCCGGGGCCCGCCGACGATGCTGTACGTCGGTGACTCCTGGCCGAAGTAGATCCGTGGCTCGAAGTCGTTGATCGCGCCCTGCGGCGGGATGTCGGACGAGACGAACGAGGGCCGACCGCCGTCGGTGGTCTCGTCGCCCAGCGCTGCGACGAAGCCGAAGCCGTGCGTGTAGACCGTGTGGTCGTTGATCCAGTTCCGCTGCTGGCTGGGCAGCCCGGCCAGGCTCACCTCGCGGACCGCCATCACCACGTCGCTGCGCTGGCCGTTGATCGCGTACCGGTCGACGCCCAGCGACTCGGCGAAGTCGTAGTACGGCCGGAACTGCTGCAGGTTCTTGAACGTGGGGCTGAGCAGCGACGGGTCGAGCAGCCGGATGTTGGCCGTGGTGTCCGAGTCGGCCCGCAGCTCCTCCTGGGTCGCCGTGGTCTTCGCGCTGTAGTTGTCGATCTGGACGTCGTCGATGCCGTACGCCTTCTGGGTGGCCACGATGTTGCGCTTGATGTACGGCGCCTCCTTGTCCGGCTCCGCCGGGACCACCTGGAACCGCTGCACCAGCGCCGGGTAGACCCCGCCGATCAGCAAGGCGGACAGCAGGAGCAGCCCCACGCCGATCCCGGGAAGCAGCCAGGTGCGCCGCACGATGTTGGCGAAGAACAGCACCGCGCACATCAGCGAGATGATCGCGAGGATCGTCTTGCCCTGCAGGACCGCGTTGACGTCGGTGTAGGTGAGGCCGGTGAAGTCGGCCCGGCCGATGCGGTGCTCGTCGACCGCCAGGCCGTAGCGGTCCAGCCAGTAGCCGATCGCCCGCAGCAGCACGAAGGTTCCGAGCAGCACCGAGAGGTGCACCCGGGCTGCCGGGGTCGCCCGCTCGCCGAGCAGCGCCTGCAGGCGCAGGCCGCCGTACAGGTAGTGCGTCACCGCGGCAGCGATCAGGCTGACGACCACCGCGGCCAGCGCGAACCCCAGCACGAACCGGTAGAAGGGCAGGTCGAAGGCAAAGAACGAGATGTCCATGCCGAACTGCGCGTCCTTCTCACCGAACGACGTGCCATTGCGCCACTGGACGTACGTCCGCCACTCCCCCGCGGCCGACGAGCCGGCGATCAGGCCCAGCAGCGTCACGACCGTCAGGACGATCACGCGCCGGTACGGGTCGATGGCCATCCGGTAGCGGTCCAGCTCCTGCTGCCCGGGGATCAACGCCTGGTAGGCCGGGCGGTACCGGTAGGCGACCACGAAGTTGACGGCCACCGCCGCCGCGAACAGCACGCCGAAGACGAAGAACAACAGCGTCTTCGCCAGCAGGGTGCGCGTGAAGACGGAGGTGAACCCGACCGAACGGAACCACAGCAGGTCGGTGTAGAAGCCGGTGAAGATGCTGAAGCCGATCAGCAGCACACCGATGATGATCAGCGTCGGCAGGAGTGCGCGGTTGCGGCGACGGAGCTGCACCCCCGGGCGTCGAGGCGGTACGGCCGGGCCGCCCGGCATGTCGAAGCTCACACGCGATCCGTTCGTCGGGCCCAGGACCGGCTGGGGGCCGGGCGCAGGGCAGGCTGCAACTCACCTCGTCCCGGTCCAACTTACCTACCCGGGGGGTAGTTCCCGCCCGACCCGCGCCACCAGGGAGGATCGCTGCCCATGAGCTCCCGACTCGACCGGCTCACCCTGGACATCGAGCGCCACGCCGCAGCCGCCGGGTGGGACCAGCCGGTCCACCTGTTCGCCCTGGTGGAGACGGCTGACCTGCTCCGGCGGGAGCCGCAGCTCGCCGAGCAGCTCGGCCTCGCCGCCGCCGCGCCCGGTGACCTCACTCCGGTGGACCAGGGCGAGCTGCCGGAGCACTCGACGCTCGAGGACCTGCTCGCGGGGATCAGCTGGCCGTCCGAGGTGCTGGGCACGGCGCTGACCGTCGAGCGGCTGATGGTCCCGCCGGAGGTCGAGCGCGACATGCCCCAGGACGAGGGCGAGGCGCTGGGCTGGCTCGCCGGGCACCCGCAGCGCCAGGAGGTGCGCATCGTGGTCGCGGTGCTGCGCGACGGGTCACGCAGCACTGCTCTGCGGATGCGCTCCCACGACGACGAGACCTCCGTGCTCACCGGGGAGAACCTGGTGCCCGGCCTGGCGGACGCGCTCTCCGCGACGCTCGCCGACTGACGTCCCGGTGCTCAGCAGCGCGGGACCTTCGACCGGCCCTCGGACAGCCGCTCCAGCGAGCGCACCGACGAGGCGAGGGTCGCCGCACGGACCAGGCGCAGCCCGTCCGGCTTGGTCGCCTTGGCTTCCTCGCAGTTGCCCGGTGGCGCGAGGAAGACGGTCGCACCGGCCGCCTTCGCGCCGAGCATCTTCTGCGTGATCCCGCCGATCGCCCCGACGCGGCCGGCGTCGTCGATCGTGCCGGTCCCGGCGACGTGCGCCCCGCCGGTGAGAGAGCCCGGCGTCAGCTTCTCGACGATGCCCAGCGCGAACATCAGGCCCGCGCTGGGCCCGCCGACGTCCTCGAGCGAGATCTCCACGGTGAACGGGTACTCCGCGTCGTCCTGAGTGGTGATCCCGACGATGGCCCGGCCGTCCTCGGCCGCGATGGTGCGGACGGTGGCCGTCACTGTGGCGCCGTCGCGCCGCAGGGTCAGCCTGACCCGGTCCCCCGCCTCGCGCGAGGTGATCAGCTCGCGCAGCTGCGCGCCACCGGCGACGGGCGTGCCGTCGACCGCCAGCAGCTGGTCGCCGGTGCGCAGCTTGCCGCGCGACGGGGA
>DASVBQ010000242.1:0-3414 GCA_036375795.1 Actinomycetes bacterium | reverse complement strand
TCTCCACCTCGACCTGCTTGATGGTCACCGGCCCCGTTGTGCTGGCGCCGATTCCTAAGACGCAGGCCGCCTCGCACGGTGCCGGGCAGAGCCGGCCGGTGAACTCGGGGAAGTTGTTGGTCGCGTGCAGCCGTTCGATCGCGGGACGCCACTCGTCCCGCCAGACCAGGTCGTTCCACTCGGGGATGAGGTTGCCGAGCGGGCAGCCGTCGTGGCAGAACGGGATGCCGCAGTCCATGCAGCGACCGGCCTGCCTCTCCAGCTGACCGCTCTCCTGCTGCTCGTAGACCTCGCGCCAGTCCAGGATCCGCACGTCGATGGGACGGCGGGCGGGCAGCTCGCGGTACGGCGTGGTGAGGAAGCCCTTCGGGTCAGCCACGGGAGGCCTCCATGATGGCTCGCAGGGTCTCGGGATGCTCGTCGTCGAAGCCCGCTTCGAGCGCGCTCGCGCGCGCCATCAGCACGTTCTTGTAGTCGCGCGGCATCACCTTGGTGAACCGCGCCGCGGCGCCGGACCACTCGTCGAGCAGCGCGCGGCCGACGGCCGATCCGGTGAGCTCGGTGTGCCGGTGGACCAGGTGGTGCAGCACGTCGACGTCCTCGGCGTCGGGCTCCTCGAGCTCGACCATCTCCGGGTTCACCCGCGACTCGTGCAGGTCGAGGACGTACGCGGTGCCGCCCGACATTCCGGCCGCGAAGTTGCGCCCGACCGCGCCCAGGACGACGACCTGCCCACCGGTCATGTACTCGCACCCGTGGTCCCCGACCCCCTCGACCACCGCGGTGGCGCCGGAGTTGCGCACCGCGAACCGCTCGCCGACGATGCCGCGGACGAACACCTCGCCGTCGGTGGCGCCGTAGAGCAGCACGTTGCCGGCCACGACGTTCCGCTCGGCGACCAGGGATGCCCCGGGGGCGGGCCGCACGACCAGCCGGCCCCCCGAGAGTCCCTTGCCGAGGTAGTCGTTGGCGTCGCCGAGCAGCCGAAGCGTGACGCCCTTCGGGAGGAACGCGCCGAACGACTGGCCCGCCGATCCGGTGAGGGTGATGTCGATGGTGCCGTCGGGCAGCCCCGGCCCGCCGTACCTCCTGGTGACCTCGGCGCCCAGCATCGTGCCCACGGTGCGGTTGACGTTGCGGACCGGCACCTCGAGGTGCACCGGCTGCCCGAGCTCGAGGGCGTCGGCGCAGCGGGCGATCAGCTCGTTGTCGAGGGCCTTCTCCAGGCCGTGGTCCTGCACCGTCACCCGGCGCCGCGGCGTCCCCTCGGGCAGGTCGGGGACGTACAGGATCGGCGAGAGGTCGAGCCCCTGCGCCTTCCAGTGATCCACGGCCCGGGAGGTGTCGAGCACCTCGGCGTGGCCGATCGCCTCGTCGAGGGTGCGGAACCCCAGCGCCGCGAGGTACTCGCGCACCTCCTCGGCGACGTAGGTGAAGAACGTCTCGACGAACTCCGGCTTGCCGCTGAACTTCTTGCGCAGCACGGGGTTCTGCGTCGCGACGCCGACCGGGCAGGTGTCGAGGTGGCAGACCCGCATCATGATGCAGCCGCTGACGACCAGCGGCGCCGTCGCGAAGCCGAACTCCTCGGCGCCGAGCAGGGCCGCGACGACGACGTCACGCCCGGTCTTGAGCTGGCCGTCGGTCTGGACGACGATCCGGTCGCGCAGGCCGTTGAGCAGCAGCGTCTGCTGGGTCTCGGCGAGGCCGAGCTCCCACGGCGCGCCGGCGTGCTTGAGGCTGGTCAGCGGCGAGGCGCCGGTGCCGCCGTCGTGGCCGGAGATGAGCACGACGTCGGCGTGCGCCTTGCTCACCCCGGCAGCGACCGTGCCGACCCCGACCTCGGCGACCAGCTTGACGTGCACCCGGGCGCGGTCGTTGGCGTTCTTCAGGTCGTGGATCAGCTGGGCGAGGTCCTCGATCGAGTAGATGTCGTGGTGCGGCGGCGGCGAGATCAGGCCCACGCCGGGCGTCGAGTGCCGGGTTCGCGCGATCCACGGGTAGACCTTGTGGCCCGGCAGCTGTCCCCCCTCCCCCGGCTTCGCGCCCTGGGCCATCTTGATCTGCAGGTCGTCGGCGTTGACGAGGTACTCGCTGGTCACGCCGAAGCGCCCGCTGGCGACCTGCTTGATCGCCGAGCGCCGCTCGTCGTAGAGCCGCTCGGAGTCCTCGCCGCCCTCGCCGGTGTTCGACTTGCCTCCGAGCCGGTTCATCGCGATCGCGAGGGTCTCGTGCGCCTCCTGGGAGATCGAGCCGTAGGACATGGCGCCGGTGGAGAACCGCCGCACGATCTCCTCGACCGGCTCGACCTCCTCAAGGGGTACGGGGGGACGCTCGCCCTCGGCGAAGCGGAACAGACCGCGCAGCGTCATCAGCCGCTCGGACTGCTCGTCCACCGCCTTGGTGTACTGCTTGAAGATGTCGTAGCGCCGGGCCCTCGTCGCGTGCTGCAGCCGGAAGACGGTCTCCGGGTTGAACAGGTGCAGCTCGCCCTCGCGCCGCCACTGGTACTCACCGCCCACCTCGAGGGTGCGGTGCGCCGGGACGGCGCCGCCGCGCGGGTAGGCCACGGCGTGGCGGCGCGCGACCTCCTCCGCGAGCACGTCGAGCCCGACGCCGCCGAGCTTGGACGCGGTACCGGTGAAGTAGCGGTCGACCATCGCCTGGTCGAGGCCGACCGCCTCGAAGACCTGGGCCCCGTGGTAGGACGCGACGGTGGAGATGCCCATCTTGGACATCACCTTCAGCACGCCCTTGCCCAGAGCCTTGATGAGGTTCCTGACGGCCTTCTCGGGCGCGACGTCGACCAGCCCGTGCCGGGCCAGGTCCTCGACCGTCTCCATCGCCAGGTAGGGGTTGACCGCCGAGGCGCCGTAGCCGACGAGCAGGGCGACGTGGTGCACCTCGCGGACGTCGCCCGCCTCGACGACCAGGCCGACCTGGGTGCGCGTCTTGCAGCGGATGAGGTGGTGGTGCACCGCGCTGGTGAGCAGCAGGGACGGGATCGGCGCCAGCTCGGCGTCGGAGTCGCGGTCCGAGAGGACGACGAAGCGAGCGCCGGCCTCGACGGCCGACGTCACCTCCTCGAAGATCTCCTCCAGCCGGTCGCGCAGGGCGTCCCCGCCTCCGGCGACGCGGTACAACCCCCTGATCTTCGCCGCCGCGAACCCGGGCATGTCCCCGTCCCGGTTGATGTGCAGGATCTTCGCCAGCTCGTCGTTGTCGATGACCGGGAAGTCCAGGACGACCTGGCGGCAGTGCGCCGGGGTCGCGGTCAGCAGGTTCTGGTCCGGCCCGATCGCGGTGCCCAGGCTGGTCACCAGCTCCTCGCGGATGGCGTCCAGCGGCGGGTTGGTGACCTGCGCGAACAGCTGGCTGAAGTAGTCGAACAGCAGCCGTGGGCGCTGCGAGAGC
>DASVBQ010000237.1:0-4008 GCA_036375795.1 Actinomycetes bacterium | reverse complement strand
GCCCGAGGCACCGGCTCGGCCTCCTCGCCGCGGACCAGCCAGCCGCGGTGCTCTGCGTCGGGGTCGGTCCACGCGTGGCTCGCCGTCGGCTCGCCGTCTGTGTCTGCCACGAGGTAGGTCCCCTCACGGCCCAGCAGGCGGGTCCGCGGTCCGGGCGCGGCCGCCAGCGAGGTGGCCCCCAGGTGGCTGCGCAGCCCCGATCGGTGGTGCAGGACGACGAACGAGACGTCGTCGCCCACCGTGGTCACCGACTCGAGCTCGGCGTAGACCCGCTCGACCGGCCCGAACAGGTCCAGTGCCCCGTCGACCAGGTGCGGCTGCAGGTCCATCAGCAGGCCGCCGCCCTCGTCGCTGGGCAGGTTCTCCCGCCACCGTGACTTCGGGACCGGGCGCCACCGCTCGAAGCGCGCCTCGTACCGGACCAGCTGGCCCAGTACCCCCGAGCCGAGGAGCGCGCGGGCCGTGAGGTGCTCGGCGTCCCAGCGCCGGTTCTGGAAGACGGTCAACGGCACCCCGCCGGCCCGCGCCGACTCGACCAGCGATCGGCCCGACTCGAGGTCGGTCGCGAGCGGCTTGTCGACGACGACCGCCACACCCCGGTGGACCGCGGCCTGGGCGTGCTCGACGTGGACGGCGCTCGGTGAGGCCACCACGACCAGGTCCAGGGAGCCGGCGTGGGCCAGCAAGTCGTCGATCGTAGGAACGATGCGCACCCCGGGCAGGTCCTCACTCGCCTGGCCGGCGCGACCGGCGTCGCCGGTCACCACGTACGTCACGCGCATCGCGTCGGCCGCGCGCAGCAGCGGGGCGTGGAACTCCCGGCCGGCCATGCCGTAGCCGACCAGGCCGACGCGCAGGTCCCTCATCTACACCTCCTGGTCGGGGACCCGGGCAAGGCGACCGGGCCACCAGATCCGCGGTCCGACGAGATAGGTCACGGATGGCACGAGCAGCGAGCGTACGACGAGGGTGTCGAGCAGCACGCCGAACGCCACGGCGAAGCCGATCTGCGCCAGCGGGACCAGCGGCAGCACTCCCAGTGCGGCGAACGTTGCCGCCAGCACCACGCCGGCGGAGGTGATGACGCCGCCGGTCACCGCGAGACCGCGCAGCGTGCCGGGACGGGTGCCGGACCGCAGCGACTCCTCGCGCACCCGGGTCATGAGGAAGATGTTGTAGTCGATGCCGAGCGCCACCAGGAAGACGAAGGCGAACAGCGGGAAGGACGGGTCGGCGCCGCCGAACCCGAACACGCTCTGGAACACCAGGCCGCACACGCCGAGCGTCGCGAAGAACGACAGCACGACCGTTGCCACGAGCAGCACCGGCGCGACGAGGGAGCGCAGCAGCAGCGCGAGCACCACGAAGATCACGAAGAGCACGAGCGGGATGATCACGCGGCTGTCCCGCGCCGACTCGTCCTTGACGTCCACCGTGATCGCCGTCTCGCCGCCGACGAGGACGTCGGCGGAGACCACGTCCACCGCAGCGCGTACGCGGTCCACGGTCTGCTCGGCGCCCGGGCTGTCGGGCGGGTCCACGAGGGTGCCCTGGACGGCGACCAGCCCGTCGACCACCCTCCGTGCACCGCCGGAGGGCGCGCCACCGGGCCCGTCCGAGGTGACGAGCACCGCGTCCGAGATGCCCTCGGTGCCCGCAACCACCTCCCGCAGCCGGTCGGCGTCGCCGGCCGGCCCGTAGACGGTCACCGGCGAGCCGGTGCCTCCCGGGAAGTGGCGCACCAGCGCCTCCTGCCCGGTCACCGAGTCCACGGCGGTCGTGAACTGCTCGGTCTGCGCGATCCCGCCCGCGTCGAGCCGGACGGCGAGGCCGGCGGCGACGGCAAGCGCCGCCGTGGTGGCGAGCGCGACGGCCATCGGCCGGCGCCCGACGAGCCGGGCGACCGCACCCCAGATGCCGCGGTACTCGTCGGTCGGAGTGCCGGCCCGCGGCTGGAACGGCCAGAACCACCGGCGACCGAGCACCAGCAACGCGGCCGGCAGGAAGGTCAGCATCGCAGCCATTGCGCAGACGATGCCGACCGCAGAGGTCGGGCCGAGGGACTTGTTCGAGTTCAGGTCGGAGAACAGCAGGCAGAGCAGGCCGAGGACCACCGTCGCACCCGAGGCGACCACCGGGCCCACCGTCGCGCGCCAGGCGACCCGCATCGCGTCCCAGGATCGCTCGTTGCGGTGCAGCTCCTCCTTGAACCGGCTGATGAGCAGCAGCGCGTAGTCGGTTCCCGCGCCGAAGACCAGCACGAGCAGGATGCCGGCGCTCTGTCCGTTGAGGGTGATGACGCCGTTATCGGCCAGCAGGTAGGCCGCGGCCTGTGCCGTGCTCAGCGCGAGGCCGGCCGAGAGCAGCACCGGCACGAAGACCGGACTGCGGTAGACGACCACGAGGATCACCAGCACGACGACCCCCGTGACGACCAGCAGCTGGCCGTCGATGCCTTCGAACGCCTTGGAGATGTCGGCCAGGAAACCGCCCGGCCCCGTGACGTGTGCGCTCAGCCCGTCGGGCACGTCGGCGGCCAGCTCGCGCATCCGGTCGACCGTCGGACCGGCCGAGTCGAGGCTGTCCTCCCCGGGCAGGGGGACGACCACCTGCAGGGCCTTGCCGTCGCGGGACTCCAGCACCGGCGTGGGCGCGCCGGCCAGCTCCGGGAGCGCGCCGATCTCCTGCACCGCGGCCTCCACGGCCGCCCGGTCCGCCGCCGTGATCCCGTCAGCACGCTCCCAGACGACCAGCGCGGGAATCGTCTCCGCCCCGGTGAACTGCTCGTCGAGGGCCAGCGCGCGGGTGGACTCCGCCGACGCCGGCAGGAACGACGCGTTGTCGTTCTGCTGGACCTCGGAGATCTTGCCGGCGAGCGGTCCGGCCAGCCCGCCGAGGAGCAGCCACCCGACGAGCACGAGCGTCGGCAGCAGCCAGGTGCGGGTGGCGCGGCGGGACATCGGCAGGGGCTCCTTCGTGCGCCTCGGTCGTCGGCGAGTGGTTCATCCTCGCGCAGCGCGCCGGATGCACGCCGAGTCCGGTGATCGCCCGGCGTACGCTGCACGGGTGACTGACCTGCGGTTCGTCCCGCTCGGGCTGGTTCCGTACGAGACGGCCTGGGCCGAGCAGCGACGGCGCCAGGCCGCCCGGCTGGACGGCACGGCCCCCGACACGGTGCTCCTGCTCGAGCACCCTCCGGTCTACACCGCCGGCAAGCGCACGTCGCCGTTGGAGCGGCCGCAGGACGGCACGCCGGTCATCGACGTCGACCGCGGCGGCAAGATCACCTGGCACGGGCCCGGGCAGCTCGTCGGCTACCCGATCCTGCGCCTGCCCGAGCCGGTGGACGTGGTCTCGCACGTCCGGCGGGTCGAGGAGGCGCTGATCCTCGCGTGCGCCGACCTCGGGGTCGAGGCCACTCGGGTCGACGGCCGGTCCGGCGTCTGGGTCGTCGGGACCGGCGGGGCCCAGGACCGTAAGGTCGCCGCGATCGGCATCCGGGTCTCCCAAGGCGTCACGATGCACGGCTTCGCGCTCAACTGCGACTGCGACCTGAGCTGGTTCGACCGCATCGTGCCGTGCGGCATCACCGACGCGGGCGTCACTTCGCTCTCCCGGGAGACCGGTCGCGACGTCACCGTCGCCGAGGCCACGCCGTACGTCGAGAAGCGTTTGACCGAGGTCCTCCGGCCCTCCTGAGCCGAGATCCGCGGCGCGTACCCTGGTCGGGTGACGATCGCACCGGAGGGCCGCAAGCTCCTGCGTCTCGAGGTCCGCAACAGCGAGACCCCGATCGAGAAGAAGCCGTCCTGGATCAAGACCCGGGCGACGATGGGCCCGGAGTACACCGAGCTCAAGTCGCTGGTCCGCCGCGAGGGGCTGCACACGGTCTGCGAGGAGGCCGGCTGCCCCAACATCTTCGAGTGCTGGGAGGACCGCGAGGCCACCTTCCTCATCGGCGGCGACCAGTGCACCCGCCGCTGCGACTTCTGCCAGATCGACACCGGC